>JAAZKL010000112.1 GCA_012799845.1 Clostridiaceae bacterium | reverse complement strand
CGGGTGTCCAGTCGTTTCCTTTCCAGTCGACCAGGTGATCGGGAGCATCTGTCCCTATGCCTTCCCACCAGATGTCGCCGTCGTCTGTAAGTGCGACGTTCGTGAATATGGTATTCTTTGTGCAGCTGAGCATAGCGTTCGGATTCGACTCCATGGATGTGCCGGGAGCGACTCCGAAGAATCCGGCTTCAGGATTTATCGCATAGAGCCTGCCGTCTTCTCCGAATCTCATCCAGGCAATATCGTCGCCGATTGTCTCGACCTTCCAGCCGGGAATCGTCGGGATAAGCATTGCCAGGTTGGTCTTTCCGCATGCGCTTGGGAATGCACCTGTCACATAGAACTTCCTGCCATTGGGATCGGTGATCTTCAGGATAAGCATATGTTCGGCCATCCAGCCTTCATCGCGCGCCTGGACCGACGCAATGCGGAGGGCGAAGCATTTCTTTCCGAGAAGCGCATTTCCGCCGTAGCCGGAACCGTAGGACCAGATCATCCTCTCTTCAGGGAAGTGGCTGATATACTTCTGTTCCATCGGGGCGCAGGGCCATGTCGAATCCTTTTGCCCCTCAGTTAACGGAGCGCCCACTGAATGCAGGCACGGTACGAATTCTCCGTCTCCGAGGGTTTCGAGCACTTCCTTGCCCATTCTTGTCATAATCCTCATGTTGACCACAACATAAGGGCTGTCAGTCAGTTCAACGCCTATCTTTGATATAGGCGAGCCGATAGGTCCCATAGAGAAGGGGATGACATACATGGTCCTGCCCTTCATACAGCCTGTATAAAGCCCCTTCATTGTTTCTTTCAGTTCGGCGGGGTCGACCCAGTTGTTGGTCGGACCTGCATCATCCTTGGTTTTGGATGAAATAAAGGTTCTATCCTCAACACGTGCCACATCTGACGGATGGCTGCGGAAAAGATAGCTTCCGGGCCTCTTTTCCGGATTCAGCGGAGTGGCCATCCCTGCATCGACCATTTCCTGCAGCAAACGACTGTTTTCTTCCTCAGAACCGTCACACCAGTAAATTTTGTCAGGCTGACACATATCAGCCATTTCTTTAACCCAATCCAGCAACTTCTTGTTCTTCGTCAATTCAAACTCTCCTTTCGTCGTGACATAACATTATTATTACCCTATCAGATTTTGCGCTAACACAGTTTTGACGTTCGAATTTGTCGCTCGAATTTGTCGCTCGAAACGTATAAGCGAACTTGGTTAATTTTTTCACTAACCATATAAACCATATTAACACATAATTATGAATCTATCAACACAAAAACATTCAAAAATAAAAACGGAATCCATTGCTTTTTTGTCTGTCCGCATATTTGATTTCTTTGCCGGACATGAATGGTCTGATTCAATATGATGTTTAAAATATCGGCAGTATCAAGCCTGGGGCAAAAGCAGAGACATGGCGCGGCCAGAGCATCTGCCTGTCCGGGATAAAAATTCGATTTGAATTTTCCCTATTGCAATTTTGCAACTTCAGAAGATCAATCCTGCATTTTTTAAGCAGTTTATCTTCTGCTTTTTATGAAGCTTATCTCCTGCTTTTAGGCGGTTAATCTATTGCATTTATGTGGTTTATCTTGTTCATCTTTTGCCTTGTGTGGATTATCTTCTGCTTTATACAGTTCACTTTCTGCTTATGTAGCTTTCTTATGCTTTTGTGTGTCAGCTATCTTCTGTTTTGTGCGGTTTTATGCAGCTTTATATGGTTTGTTCTCTCATTATTCCTGATGTTTTATCCTCCGCATTACTTCCGACGCCCTATCCCCCGCATTTATCAGGGCAGTTCAATTCTGAATAATATTTAAATCAAATATTTCCCCGGGAAATAATGACATGGGTGTACAAAAATCGCATTGTTGTGTGTGAGTCTACGGCTTGTTATTAGTTAATTACAAGATAATTCAAACAATATCCATGTTATGTAAACCGTTTTATTGAAAAAAATCAATATTCTTGATATTTTTACACACAACAATCAAAAAACTGTACACTCTACACATGCTTTAGTAGAGCAGGTATTCGAACAGAAGACTCCGGACTTTCACGCAACCAAGACTCAGCCCGCAATACTGAAAGCAGAAGGAAATAATTCCACCAGAACAGCTCATGCAATGCAGTTAGAACGGCGGATGCAGCGATACAGAGGGAACAGCAGACTCAGAGACACAACCGGAACAGCAGGCGCAGAGACACGACCGTAACAAACAGATGCAGCGGCGCTCCCGGAACAGCGAAAAACACGGACTGTATGGTATCGACCCGTGTGATTTTTTCGGGGGACGGCACATATATATAGTTTATGAAGCGATGGTTTGTCATTATGAATAAACAGCGGTCGGACTGTGAGGAGGGGTCTTATGGGAACTGCTTCTGCAAATAGATTCCAAAGAAACTTCATGATATTTGTGAATGAAGACAGCGGTTTTGAAGAAGGGGGAAAACCCAACGGTCATATCAGGCTGGAGATGCGGAACGGAAAGGGAAGGCTCGATGCCGTTATACATAATCTGAAAGAAGGGAAAGGAAGATTCAGGTATGTGCTGTACCTGATAAGACAGTCCGGCGGCGGAACTGATTATGCAAGGATCGGCGAGATCAGG
>JAAZKL010000111.1 GCA_012799845.1 Clostridiaceae bacterium | reverse complement strand
TCACCATCACCTCTGCTGCGACTACTGCCCAGTGGAAGGGAACCAGGATCAACATTATAGATACGCCGGGGCACGTTGACTTTACCGTTGAGGTTGAAAGGTCTCTTAGAGTTCTCGATGGTTCGGTAACGGTTTTCTGTGCAAAGGGCGGGGTGGAGCCCCAGTCTGAAACCGTCTGGAGACAGGCTGACAAATACCATGTCCCGCGTATTGCATACGTAAATAAAATGGATATCATGGGTGCTGATTTCTTCAACTGCATCCGGATGATGAAGGACAGGCTCAAAGCAAATGCTGTCCCTATCCAGCTGCCTATTGGCAAGGAAGAGAATTTCAAAGGAATAATCGACCTTGTGACCATGAAGGCAATATACTATTTGGACGATTTGGGAACGAGGCTTGATGAGGAACCGATCCCTGAAGACATGATCGAGATCGCTGAAAAACATCGTACCAATTTACTTGAAGCTGTTGCTGAACAAGATGAGGACTTGATGGAAAAATACCTGTCAGGGGAAGAGCTGACTGAGGAAGAAATACGCGCGGGAATCAGGAAGGCGACCATTGGCGTCAATATGATACCGGTCACATGCGGTTCATCCTACAGGAACAAGGGCGTACAGAAGCTTTTGGACGCCGTGGTGGCATATCTGCCGTCGCCGCTGGACATACCTCCGATAACGGGGGTCACACCTGACGACCCGGACGAAGAAGTCGTGAGGACCGCTGATGACGAAGCGCCGTTTTCCGGGCTCGCATTCAAGCTCATGACAGATCCCTATGTCGGAAAGCTTTGCTTTTTGAGGATCTACTCGGGCAAGCTTCACGCGGGATCATATGTGTATAACTCCTCAAAAGGCAGGAAAGAGAGGATCGGAAGGCTGCTTCTGATGCATGCCAACCACAGGGAGGATGTGGATGTCGCATATTCCGGCGATATCGTGGCAGTCGTAGGACTCAGGGAAACGTCTACCGGAGACACCCTTTGCAGCGAGGACGCCCCTGTCATACTGGAGTCGATGGATTTTCCCGAGCCGGTCATCCGCGTTGCGGTGGAACCAAAGACCAAGGCAGGACAGGAAAAAATGGCAGTGGCATTGGCCAAGCTTTCGGAAGAGGACCCGACATTCAAAGCTTATACCGATCCTGAGACAGGCCAGACCATCATCGCCGGCATGGGCGAACTGCACCTTGAAATAATCGTCGACAGGATGCTGAGGGAATTCAAGGTCGAAGCCAATGTCGGACAGCCGCAGGTATCATACAAGGAGACCATCCGCAAGGCTGTCAAATCCGAGGGCAAATTCGTAAGGCAGTCGGGCGGCAGGGGCCAGTACGGCCATGCCGTCATCGAGATCGAGCCCCAGGAGCCGGGAAGCGGCTACACGTTCGTTAACAAAATCGTCGGCGGGGTCATACCCAAGGAATACATCCCGGCGATCGACGCGGGCATCCAGGATGCCATGCAGAACGGCGTACTCGGCGGTTACCAGGTGCTTGACCTGAAGGTTACCCTTGTGGACGGATCATACCATGAGGTGGATTCATCCGAAATGGCTTTCAGGATCGCCGGTTCGATGGCGTTCAAGGATGGATGCAGAAAGGCGGATCCTGTGCTGCTCGAACCCATAATGAAGGTGGACATCGTCATACCCGAAGTTTACATGGGAGACGTGATGGGCGATCTTACGTCACGCCGCGGCAGGATAGAAGGCATGATCGAAAGATCGGGAGCGCAGGTGATAACGGCAAAGGTACCGCTGGCCAACATGTTCGGCTATGCTACAGAACTCCGTTCGAGGACACAGGGCAGAGGCGTCTTTACGATGCAGTTCAGTCATTATGAAGAAGTTCCGAAGAACATACAGGATTCTGTGCTGAATATCGGATAAAGCGATGCGGACCATACCGTGTCGGCCGACAAGCAACTCAATATGCCGTAAAAATACAGACAAGCCTTAAGGACTGTATGCGGCATATAAAATAAAAATTCAATAAAAACATTCAGTATTAAACTGAACAAGGGAGGAGAATTGAAATGGGCAAAGCCAAATTTGAAAGAACAAAACCCCACGTTAACATTGGAACCATCGGTCACGTCGACCATGGCAAGACATCATTGACAGCAGCTATCACGAAGGTATTGGGATTCCAGGGCAAGGCACAATATACAGCATATGATCAGATCGACAAAGCTCCCGAAGAAAAAGCAAGAGGAATCACGATATCGACCTCTCACGTCGAGTATGAGACGGAGAACAGGCATTATGCGCACGTTGACTGCCCCGGCCACGCTGACTATGTCAAGAACATGATCACCGGCGCAGCACAGATGGACGGCGCTATCCTCGTTGTTTCGGCAGCTGACGGTCCGATGCCCCAGACCAGGGAGCACATACTCCTTGCTCGTCAGGTCGGCGTTCCCTATATCGTAGTTTTCCTCAACAAATGCGATATGGTCGACGATGAAGAGCTTATCGAGCTCGTTGAGATGGAAGTTAGAGAGCTTCTTTCCCAGTATGAGTTCGACGGCGACAATATCCCGATAGTAAAAGGATCCGCCCTGGTGGCTCTTGAGAGCACAGCTACCAGTCTGGACGCTCCTGAATACAAGCCCATACTCGATCTCATGGAGAAGGTCGACAACTACATCCCCGAGCCTCAGAGGGCAACAGACAAACCGTTCCTGATGCCTGTCGAGGACGTATTCTCCATCACGGGCCGTGGTACTGTTGCTACGGGCAGAGTTGAAAGAGGAACCATTAAAGTCGGTGATGAAGTCGAGATCGTTGGTCTTATGGACGAAGCAAGAAAGACAGTCGTTACCGGTGTCGAGATGTTCAGGAAGCTCCTTGACCAGGCTGTTGCCGGCGACAACATCGGCTGCCTGCTCAGGGGTATCCAGAGGACCGAGATCGAAAGAGGACAGGTCCTGGCCAAACCCGGTTCCATCAAACCTCACACCCATTTCAAGGGACAGGTTTACGTCCTGACAAAGGATGAGGGCGGAAGGCATACTCCGTTCTTCAACGGCTACAGGCCCCAGTTCTATTTCAGGACCACTGACGTTACCGGTGTCGCTGAACTTCCGGAAGGCGTCGAGATGTGCATGCCTGGCGACCATGTCGAGATCACCGTCAAACTGATCACTCCGATAGCCATGGAAGAAGGACTCAGGTTCGCTATCCGTGAAGGCGGAAGGACCGTTGGTTCCGGTACAGTTACAGCAGTAATCGAGTAAGACAGTAAGGGAATACACAGAATAAGGTATAGGGACACTCCTCTGCAGCAAGCGGGAATATCAGGCTGAGGAGTGTCGCTTTTTTTAAGGCGGGGACGCTTACAGCTTTTTGTTTGCCGCGGACAATGCTGGGTAAACTATGTCTGGACCATCTCAAATTTTTCTGAAAGGGGACGGTATGATGACAGAAATCAGGAAGAAGATTTTCTGGACAGGCATAAAGGACTGGGGACTTCGTCATTTCCACGGGCATGAGCTTTCGACCCACAGGGGGACAAGCTACAATTCCTATATTATCAAAGATGAGAAAACAGTGCTTATAGACACAGTATGGGATCCCTACAGGGAGGATTTCGTAAGCGATCTTGACAAACATGTCGGGCTTGGGAATATCGACATGATAGTCATCAACCACACCGAGCCTGACCACAGCGGAAGCCTGGTAAACCTCCTCGACAGTATGCCGAAGAAGGATGTACCCATATACTGTACCAAAAATGGCGCTGAAGCTTTGAAGAAGCATTTCCACAGGGATTTTCCCAACATTGTTGTCGTAAAGACCGGGGATTCGGTCAGCATCGGGGAATACGAGCTTGTGTTCGTAGAAATGCCGATGATGCATTGGCCCGACAGCATGCTTGTGTATGTGAAGGGAGCAGGGGTCGTATTCTCCAATGATGCATTCGGGCAGCATTATGCAGCGATTTCGCTGTACAATGACGAGGTGGATGAATGTGAACTCTATGAAGAAGCGCTGAAGTACTATGCGAACATACTGACTCCGTTCAGCATGCTGATACTGAAAAAAATCAAAGAGATCGAAGCAATGGATCTGCAGATAGACATGATTGCGCCCAGCCATGGTGTGATCTGGCGGAAAGATCCCGTGCAGATAATAAGGAAGTATGCACAATGGGCACAGGAATATAATGAAGGGCATGCGGTGATAATCTACGATACGATGTACGATGCCACAAGGACGATGGCGGAAGCGATAGCATCAGGTATAGAAAAGCAGGGGATCAGGTATAAGATGTTCAATGCTGCGGTCACGGACCAGAGCGATATCATAACTGAAATATTCAAGGCAAAAGGGGTCCTCATAGGAAGCTGTACTGTGAACAACACTGTACTGAGACCTACAGCAGGCCTGCTCGACGTAATAAAGGGCCTCAGGTTCAGGGGAAAGCTGGGGGCCGGTTTCGGCAGTTATGGCTGGAGCGGCGAGTCTCCAAAGCTGATAGGCGATTCGCTTGAGAGATCAGGTTTCAGGACCCCGATCGAACCAATAAGAGTGAAATACAGGCCGTCAGGGGAAGAACTGGCTGAGTGTGCCGCTTTCGGAGAAAAATTCGCAAAGGCGATGAAAGAATAAGTTATTAAGAAAAGAACAAGACGAAAAGACACTCCTCGAACAAGGCAAGGGGACATGCCTCAAAATCGGGCATTATCCGGTACGGGGGCATGTCTCCCTGTCCTGCGCGGATGAGCGTATCTCAAGTGTTTTCAAAGTGCCTTTCTCATACTAGCTTTATATTATAAGTCTGACTTTTATAAGTTCTAATTACATGTATTGATAATTTTTAATGAAATATATCCCCCCGGTTTTCCGCGAAATGTCCTCTTGTTTATACACCTTTTGGATGGTAACATAAATAGGAAAGGTGGACACACCTCAAATACAGTCGAATATTCCGGGCTGAGGTATGTCCTGACTTGATAGCCACCTTTTTTTCGGAGGGATAATGCTGCCGTGTTCAGTCGTCTGAAGCATAAGTTGAGAAATCTTGAACCAGCCACAATAAGGGAGATCATCGTAGTGCTGATCATACTTATTATCTCCATAGCGCTCAGCATACCGGAGTTTCGTGCTGACATGGAAGACCTGCGCAGGTGGGAGCAGGCCCGTGAAAGCATGGAGTCCCGCGAAAATGTTGAGACCGGTATAGACAACCAGAGGGACTAAAACATGTTTGGAGGTCATGAAATGGAACTTAACGATGTGAGGAAACTTGCTGATGCCGTGAAAGACAATATATCAAGGGTGCTGGTGGGCATCGGGGATACGCTGGATCTCGTGCTCATTTCGCTCCTTTGCGGCGGGCATGTACTGCTGGAGGATGTTCCCGGCGTCGGTAAAACAATGCTGGCAAAATGCCTTGCCAGATCGCTCGAATGCGGATACAAGAGGATCCAGTTCACTCCTGATCTGCTGCCGTCCGACCTTACGGGGATCAATTATTACGATCAGAAAAACGGAGAATTCATATTCAGGCCCGGACCTGTCTTCACGAACATAGTGCTTGCAGACGAGATAAACAGGGCGACACCAAGGACGCAGTCGAGCCTGCTCGAATGCATGGAAGAAAGGCAGGTAACTGTCGACTGCGTGACAAGAAAGCTTCACAGCCTTTTCTTCGTTATAGCCACCCAGAACCCTGTGGAAACGCGGGGCACATTCCCGCTGCCTGAAGCGCAGCTCGACAGGTTCTTCATGCGCCTCAGGCTGGGATATCCCGATCCGGGCGAGGGCATGGAGATACTGATGCGGTTCAGGGACAAAGACCCGCTGGCGGAACTGGGCACTGTAGCTTCCGAGGACTCCGTCATACAGGCGCAGAAAGCAGTGACATCGGTAACAGTTTCTGACGCTTCAGCGAGGTATATCATAGATATTATCGAAGCAACCAGGCATGATGAGAAGATAACCCTGGGAGTAAGCCCCAGGGGCAGCATAGCGCTGATGAAGGCGGCACAGGTGAAGGCTGTGCTGGAGGGGCGCGATTTCATAACGCCTGACGATGTTAAAAAGATGGCTGTGCCGGTACTGGCCCACCGTATTATGATAAAAGGCCATGCTATATCCAGTGGTACCGAGAATGCGGAGAATACCATCCGTGACATTTTGAACAAAGTACCCGTGCCGACGGAGGAAATCTGATGGATGTAATTGCCTTACTGCTTATCCTGGGTTTTGTGCTGTGGCTGCAGATGCGCATACTGTGCAGATTCGTGTTCTACAGGATTGAGTACAGGTGCGAGTTCAGCGTACCTGAAGCGCATGAAGGGGATACCATAACACTGGTGGAGACCGTCTACAACGGCAAACTGCTGCCGGTACCCTGGCTCAGGGTCGATATCCACACGTCAAGGTGGCTGGATTTCGCAGGGACCTGCTCGGTGATCGCCCAGGAAAACAGGCATGTGACCAGCAGCTTCGTACTGAAGAGCTATCAGAAAATCACGCGCAAATGGAAGCTGAAATGCCTCAAAAGAGGGGTGTTCCATACTGAAAATGTGACGCTGGTGGGGGGCGATCTGCTGAATTTCTGCAATGTATCCGTGGCATTGCCTGTTAACGCCGCACTTACCGTATATCCCCAGATAATAGACCTGGATGAGCTGATTGTCCCTGTAAGCCTGCAGCAAAGCGACAGGATAGTCAGAAGGTGGATCATCGATGATCCCTTCCTTGTGGCGGGGGTGAGGGATTACGCTCCCGGCGACCCTCTCAGCCGTATGCACTGGCCGGCTACTGCAAGAAGCGGCAGGCTGATGGTCAGAAAAAATGAATATACTTCGCAGCGAAACCTGACCGTGATCCTGAATATGCAGTCCCAGTATTACGAGCTTTTTGACACGATGGACAAGGCGCTGGCGGAACTGGGCATCAAGGTCGCCGCCACGCTGTTCGACAGGGCTCTCAGGGAAGGCAACCCTGTAAGGTTCATAACCAACGGCTGTACCGAACCTGACGCAAAACAGCCGATCGTGACCGGAGAAGCCTCGGACAGGGACCATGTGACATCGCTTTTCAGAATCCTTGCGGGACTGCGTATGAAGAACATAAAGGATTTCAAAAACCTCCTGGAAGATATTTCATCAGATATACTGAATTCCGAGGTAGTCATCATCACGGCATATCTCACCGTCGAGATATGCCGGCAGGCTGACCGGATGACGTCCGAAGGCAACGATGTGCGTATCATACTGCTCGATACCGTATATGAGAATGATGTAAGGCCTGAGTATGCGGACCTTTACATATTGTCGGACAGTGTCCGGCAGGAAGCGGAAAAGCTGCACGGGCGGACAGCCGATCAGCCGGCAGCTGAACAGCCGGCAGCCGTACAGACGGGCAACTGAAAGTTGAACTGCCGTACAGCACATTTGCCCGAAATGTCGCGGAACATAACGGAGGAGTATGGATAAAATCGATATGATAAATCAAACAGACAATGCAGGCAACGTAAAATACGGCGGAAACAGGGATAAGGGCAAAGCTCTGACCGGCTTCAGGACAGTGCTGCTGCGCCTGTTGTCCTCGCTGGCCGTGCACATGTACCTGTATGCCTGCTTCACTTTGATCAGGAGAGTTTTGTTCTATGATGACGGCGGGGCCATTTCTGTTGTCATATACGCGTGCAGCGCCGTTTCCGCCTGGCTGGCCGGGACCCTTCTGATCGGCAGATCCTGTTATTATTCCATGAAACTGTCCCAGGTAAGACTGTCCAGGTTCATTGCATTCTCACTGGGGATCAGGGATATGGACCGGGCGATATCCGCACTGACGGCCTGGCTTTTGATGATTGTGCCGGCAGCGGCGCCTTTCGTGATCTTCAGGGAATACGGAGTTTTGAAGCCCCTGTTTGAATCGGCAGCTGCAGCCTGTGCATATATAGTAGCTCTTAAGCATACACAAAAGTCACCGGCCGGGATAATAAACGGCGGCGGATTCTACGCCGGACTGGTCCTTCTTGCGACCTGCCTTGAACTGCCATACTTTGTGGACGGACTTTCCTATCTGCGCCCCTGGTTTTTCGGGGCGCTGTACTTCCTGATTTTGATATATCTGCTGGTAAGGAATCAGAAAGATATAGATGAGAACATATATGACAAAAAATTCGTGGAGAAGTCGATACTACCCAAGAATCTCAGGCGCTTCAACACTGTTTCGATAATATTCGTCTATCTTGTGATCCTGCTCCTGTCCAACTTCCGTGCTGTTGTTTCCAGGTTGATCGGGCTGGCATGGGAATTCGTCCGAATTGCTGGCAATGCGATTTTATGGCTGCTCGAACGGATTGGACCGGATGGCGCGCAGATCGAAAGCCCCGGTATGGAGGAAGAGAGCATGACGCCCGTGATGAGCGCGCCGCCGTCGCCATACCTGAACCTGATTTTTAACATATTGAAATACTTTATTGCGTTTTACCTGCTGTACAGGCTCGTTCCTGTGATCGTCCGCAACATCCCGGTAATTGCCTCAAAACTGGCTGCCCTGTTCAGGAAACTGTTCAGGATCAAAAAAGAAAACGGAGCCTACATGGAATCCGATTATGTCGATGTGGCCGAGATAGTCCTTCCCGAGAGGAGGGGGAAGACGGTACGCGTCGCCCGCAGAAGGAAAAGGAGGACGGCAAGGCATCTCAGGAAAATCACGGATCCTACCGAAAAAATCAGGTACATGTATGGCCTGATCCTGGATATTCTTCCTGCGCGGGGCATTAAGCCCGAGGCCAGCGACACTACTGCGGAGATACTGTCGAAGACTGCCAGGGAGAAAGACCTGGGCGGACTGCATCCCTTCACCGCGATATATGACAAAGTGCGCTATGGAGATGCAGTGCCGGACAACGAGACGCTTGGGAAAGCCGAGGAGTACTACACGGGGACATATGATGCGATAAGGGGCAGGCCGCAGTAACAGGCAGGGATACCTCCAACTTACGGAAGCGGCCCTGCTGCAGTTCAGGATGCATCCCGCAAATGTACTGCCGTCCCGGATACATATGTCTTGCTAAGTTTAACTGCCATACCATATAAAACAATTGAAAATGCGGTTTGTACAAGATATAATAAAGACCATTGCAAATTGTTTTACTTAGTAAGGGGATGGTCAAATGCCTGGATCAAAAAAGACATACAAAAAAAGGATCCTGCCGATGCTTCCGCTCAGAGGGCTGACAGTGTTTCCTCATATGATCCTGACCTTTGATGTGGGAAGGGAAAAATCCATCAAAGCCCTGGATGAGGCTATGATGAACAACCAGTTGATTTTCCTGACGACCCAGAAGGATGCAAAGAACGATTCGCCTGATGTGGATGATATATATAATGTAGGGACCATTTCGAGGGTCAAGCAGCTTCTGCGGCTTCCCGGCAATACGATCAGGGTGCTGGTAGAAGGGCTGAACAGGGCTGAAGTGAGGAAATATGTCCAGACAGATCCGTATTTCATAGCCGAGGTAGCTGAAAGGATCGTTCCTGTGAACAGGAAGGCAAGCATCACGGATGAAGCACTGAAGCGGAAGGTCATAAGTACGTTTGAAGACTATGCGAAGCTAAACGGCAAAATCTCTGCGGAGACGATAGCATCGATCTCTGCGATCGAAGATATCGGCCAGCTTTCAGATATCATAGCATCGAACATACAGCTTCGGATAGAACAGAAGCAAGCCATACTCAACGAGTCCGATCCGGAGAAACGGATGGAAAAGCTCCTGGAACTGCTGATAAGCGAGATAGAGATACTCGAGATCGAAAAGGACATCAGTATCCGCGTCCGCAAGCAGATAGACAAAATGCAGCGCGAATACTATCTCAGGGAGCAGATCAAGGCGATACAGTCGGAGTTGGGAGACAAGGACGGCATTGCCGGCGAGGTGGAGGAATACAGGAAAAAGCTTGAATCTGTCAAGCTTCCTGAAGAGGCGGAAAAGAAAGTCCTGAAGGAACTGGACCGGCTGCAGAAGATGCAGTCGGGTTCCGCGGAGAGCTCTGTGATCAGGACATACCTGGACTGGATATTCGATCTGCCCTGGAGCAAAAAGACCAGGGTGATGATCGACCTGAAGAAAGCTGAGGCGATACTCGAGGAAGACCACTACGGCCTTGAGAAGGTCAAGGAGAGGATATTGGAGTACCTTGCGGTGCTGAAGCTGACAAACAACCTGAAGGGTCCCATACTTTGCCTTGTGGGTCCTCCCGGAGTCGGCAAGACATCGATAGCAAAATCGATAGCAAGGGCGCTCAACAGGAACTATGTAAGGATGTCCCTCGGCGGCGTCAGGGACGAGGCTGAGATAAGGGGACACAGGCGGACCTATGTAGGCGCGATGCCCGGCAGGATAGTCAACGCGCTCAAACAGGCAGGATCATCGAATCCGCTGATACTGCTGGACGAGATAGACAAGATGAGCAGCGATTTCAGGGGAGACCCGGCATCAGCGATGCTGGAGGTGCTTGACGGCGAGCAGAATTTCGCTTTCAGGGACCATTACCTGGAGCTGCCTGTCGACCTGTCCGACGTACTGTTCCTCACCACCGCAAACTCGCTTGACACGGTACCCCGCCCGCTGCTGGACAGGATGGAAGTGATCACTATATCCGGCTACACCGAGGAGGAGAAGGTCCAGATAGCCATGAGATACCTGCTGAAAAAGCAGATGAAGGCTCACGGGCTGAAGAAGAAGAACCTGAGGATCAGAGAGGAGACCATCAGGTGCATAATCAATTACTACACAAGGGAAGCCGGTGTGAGGAACCTGGAGAGGGAGATAGCCAATGTCTGCAGGAAAGCGGCCAGGGCGCTTGTCTCAGGCAACAGGAAGTCTGTGACGATAACTCCGTCAAATATAGAGAAGTATCTCGGCACCAGGAAGTACAGGTATGACAAGGCAAACGAAAGGGACGAGGTAGGCCTTGCCACCGGCCTTGCATGGACGCCTGTAGGCGGTGACACACTGGCCATAGAAGTCACGATCATGGACGGGAGCGGAAAACTGGAGCTTACAGGACAGCTTGGAGACGTGATGAAGGAGTCTGCGATGGCAGCCGTGAGCTTTATACGCTCGAGGGCTGAAATGCTGGGCATAGATAAGGAATTCCACAGGAAGTATGACATACACATCCACGTGCCGGAGGGAGCAACGCCGAAGGATGGGCCGTCGGCAGGCATCACGCTGGCGTCGGCGATGGTATCCGCTCTTACGGGAAGAGCTGTGAAAAGGAATGTTGCGATGACCGGCGAGATCACGCTGCGAGGCCGGGTTCTGCCGATAGGCGGCGTAAAGGAAAAAGTGCTTGCCGCCCACAGGGCCGGCATCGACACTGTGATATTGCCCCTGGAAAACAGGAAGGATATCGACGATATACCCGAGAATGTAAAGTCAGGTCTGAAATTCGTACTCGTGGAAGATATGGATACAGTCCTGAATACTGCCCTGGCTGCGGAGAAGAGCCGCAGAAACATCGAAAGCGGAGACAATGACCAGGGATCCGTACTGCTCACGGAAGAAAGCGCCGTTGTGGACGATCAGAGCAGCGCTCACCAGATGTAGAATGAAAAACGATTAAGAAAGACGTTTCTGTTGCCGCAGAAGCGTCTTTCTTGACGGAGGCTTAAAAAATACAGATAATTTGAAGGAATTATGGCATATAATATCGAATTATGTATGGAATGTTATCTTAGCGACAAAATGGCATTTGCAGACGCAGGGTGCATTGTACGGCCTGCTTTGCAAATCCCGGACCAGGAGGATAACAATGTTTGAATACATGATTGCTGTTATTTGCGCGGTAGCGGTCAGCGGCATCATAATGCTGGTGGTTTTTCACCGTCTGAAAGTACTGAGCTTCAGAACTGTCGCCTCCATTACATTGGCCTCTTTGATCACAGCAATAATCATGCCGGGTATATTCAACTCCCTTACCGGCAGCGATACTGGAAAGGCCGATCCGACGGTACTTGTGATGGTAACTGTGGCCTCGTTCGTCGCGTATGTGGTCATAGTCCTGATACTGAGCATACTGATCTCGCTGATCATTCCAAAGCTGAAAGCCCCAAAAAGAGGCAGGAAACCTGCAGGAACGGACACAGACGCCAAAATACCGGAAGCTGGCAATGCTGACGGCGGCGTTCGTGAGAAAACAGTGCTGGAGCAGCTCAGTGCGCTTTACTTCGGCGATAAGCCGGAAGACAGCAAAGCAGAGCAGCCGGGGGACAGCAAAGCAGAGCAGCCGGAAACAGCTGCGGCAAGCACAGCAGAGCCTGAAGCTGCAGATCAGGGCATATCGCCTTATCCGGCCGAAGCAGCCGCACAGGAAACAGCAGCAGACCTTGATGCAGCTATCGCCCAGGAGACAGGACCGGACGCAGATGCAGCTATTACCCAGGAGACAGGATCGGACGCAGATGCAGCCATTACCCAGGTGACAGGATCGGACACAGATGCAGCCTTGATCCCCGGGAACGGACCGGATCAGGATACGGACTTCGTCCCCGAAGATACGTTTTTCCAGGATATGCCGCAGCCTGATACGGACAGCGGACCGGGCGCAGACACTGAGTCCTCCCCGGCCGAGGAGGCATCGGAGCCCCAGGTTGCCGGTGACAGCTATATTGAACAGATATACCTGAATTATGTCGCTAAAAATGACGAAACGGAAAGTTCGCCGGAGGACGGTGGTGAAATAGCCGGTGCAATTGAGGGCAAAGCAGAGAAATCTGTTGACAGTAGTGAAATTATTGATAAAATGGGTATAGAAAATAAAGTTTACGATAGCCGGACTGTAACTATCGAAGAGTGCATAACAGAGGCTTTCAGGTTAAAAGAAGAGGGCGATTTTGAAGGGGCGATACTGTACTTCATGTACGCTCTCGACAAAAAGCCACAAAAGGAACTTACCTTCTGGATCATACTGGATATATGCGTTATGTATAAATCACTTGGTCAGCATGACCTGGCACTGGAAATACTCAACAGTTATTATAAGATTTATGGCGACATGATGGGGACCCTGGTGAGGGATGAGATCATCAGAAATCTGACTGATGTAAGCGCCTGACGGACAATATGGTCTGTTACGATATTAAGGAGGGTATTTTTCAATGAAGAAAACTCAAAAAATACTTGGATTGCCTATAATCAGCATCTCCGACGGTATGGAGGTCGGCAAGGTAAAGAGTATAATAATAAACGCTGACAGGGGAGCCATTGACTATATTGTTGTCGACAGCGGGATCCAGATATTCAGTGCCAGGGTGATACCTACGGAAGACATACTTGGAATCGGAGAATATGCTTTGACTATAGAAAATGAAGATGTCATAACAGACATCAGCAAGATCCCTTCTGCGATACAACTCCTCCAGAAGGACATCAGGGTGAAGGGGACCAAGGTCCTTACCAAAAAGGGCAGCCTGATAGGAGAGATCGGCGACATATATGTGGATGAGAATGACGGATGCAAGATAACCGGCCTGGAGTTCATTGCGGACATAACGCAGAAGCAGGTGCGCCTTATACACAGAGACTCGGTGATAACATTTGGAAAGAACCTTACGGTAGTGACTGAAGATATCGAATCAAAACTCCTTGACACGCCGTCGCAGCTTGATTACGACAGTGGGTCATTTGAAACCGAAAAAAAAAATATTTCTGAAATAGGGCAACAGGGCACACATGATGTGGAGCCGGCAATAAACGCAGACATGTACGACGATGCGGCAGAGGGCGTTCTTGCAGGTATGCTCGATGAGGCAGCGGCCGCTGTCAGTGAAACAGCCGGACCGGAAGCAGTTGTTGAAACAGCCGTTTCGCCGGAAGCCACAGATCAGACTGAGGAAGACAAGAGAGACAACGCATCGATCCTGTTCGAGCAAAGGCAAAGACAGTACCTGAAAGGCAGATACGCAACGAGGACCATTACTGACAGCGAAGGAAATGTGATCATCAGCGAGGGAATGCAGATAGACGACGCGGTAATAGACGAAGCAAAGAGAAAGGGCAGACTGGTGGAACTGGTGATGAACAACAGGGCGTGAGAGGTCTTAAAAGTATAAAGTACTGAGTGCTTTA
>JAAZKL010000110.1 GCA_012799845.1 Clostridiaceae bacterium | reverse complement strand
GGCTGTTATTTACTCACTGTTATTATTTAATTATTCATGCTTTTTATTTATTAAGGAAGCATTTATAACGAAAAATGCGGATCAGCAGCCGGCATGACAGAGGAATGGCTGCGTAAAGAATTTTGATGGAGGGTAGTATATGAGACTGACTGGAGCCGAAATTCTTATAGAGTGTCTTAAGGAACAGGGAGTAGATACGGTTTTCGGGTTTCCCGGCGGCGCTGTTCTTAATATATATGATGAGTTGTATAAAGCGCAGAATGAGATAAGGCATATACTCACTTCGCATGAACAGGGAGCGGCACATGCGGCGGACGGGTATGCCCGCGCGACCGGGAAGACAGGCGTATGCATAGCCACGTCGGGACCCGGCGCGACAAATCTTGTGACCGGTATCGCCACGGCATATATGGACTCGGTGCCGATGGTGGCGATCACGGGCCAGGTGGCAACGACGCTGCTGGGCAAGGATTCCTTCCAGGAGGTAGACATCACCGGGATCACCATGCCGATCACGAAACACAATTATATAGTAAAGGATGTAAACGAGCTGGCTGATACGGTGAGGCAGGCATTCAGGATAGCTTCCGACGGAAGGCCGGGGCCTGTCCTTATCGATATATGCAAGGATGTCACTGCGGCTTATGCCGATTATGAACCTGTGAAACCTTCCGGGAACGCTGCAGTGCCGTTGAAGTCAGGGGAAACACCGCCCGGGGTGAATGAATCGCAGCTGAATGAAGCGGCTGCCGCCGTCAATTCGGCCATGAGGCCCGTGATCCTGTCGGGCGGAGGCGTATCCATATCGGGAGCGACAGCGCAAATGCAGATGCTGGCTGAAAAAGCAGGGATCCCTGTTGCCACCACGCTGATGGGACTGGGTTCATTCCCCGGGAACCACAGGCTGTTTACGGGCCTGGTGGGGATGCACGGCACGAGGACGTCGAACATGGCGGTTTCCGAATCGGATCTGTTCATTGCCATAGGAGCAAGGTTCAGCGACAGGGTCATCAGCAATGTCAGCAGGTTCGCGCCCAACGCCAGGATCATGCACATCGACATAGATCCTGCTGAGATAGGGAAAAATGTGACCGTCGACTATCCTCTCGTGGGCAATATCAGGGAAATACTGAAGCAGCTGGCCGACAGGGTGGAATCCCGCAGATACACCGACTGGAACAGGAAAATTGATGAGTGGAAGGAACAGTATCCCCTGAAGTACGAAGCCAACGGCACGCTGAAGCCTCAATATATAATAGAACGACTGCATGACATCACGAAGGGTGATGCGATAATAACCACCGAGGTGGGGCAGAACCAGCTCTGGGCCGCACAATACTATAAATTTGGCAGGCCGAGGCAGTTCATAACCTCAGGCGGCCTCGGCACCATGGGATACGGCCTTGGGGCATGCATAGGAGCCCAGATCGGAAGACCGGATGCAAAGGTGATAAACATAGCGGGAGACGGCAGCTTCCGCATGAACTGCACCGAGATCGCCACTGCCGTCGAATACAGGCTGCCCGTGGTCATAGCAATACTCAATAACAAGGTGCTCGGAATGGTCAGGCAATGGCAGCAGTTGTTCTACGGCGGCAGGTTTTCCGCCACCACCATCGACAGAGGCACCGATTTCGTCGCCCTTGCCGAAGCTTTCGGCGCTGTGGGCATCAGGGTGACGAAGCCGGAAGAAGTGGACGCCGCTTTCGAGAAGGCGCTTGCCTCGACAGACAGGCCGGTAGTTATCGACTTCGTGATCGACAAGGATGAGAAAGTATTTCCCATAGTGCCGCCCGGCGCACCCATAGATGAACTGATCGAGGAATAGGCAGCAGGTGGTGCAAGCAGCGAATGGCTGACTGTCCGCCTTGTTCCTGCCTGGATTTTGGTGTGGAAGTCACTATTTAGGTGGGGATCACTGGTTAAGAGGGAATCACTATTTAAATGGAAATCACTGGTTAAGTGGAAATCACAGTTTAAGTGGATATTTCTATTTAAAATGTAGAACCCCCCATCTTAAAATGTAGAATTCCTCATTAGTTGATTTTTTGTGCAGGGGTATGTTCAATTTTTCAGGTAAAGTGTCGTTTACGTAGTGTTTTTATTGAAATACTTCGATTTTAGGTAACATAATAGCGGTTGAATGGCATTATGGTAAATGAAAAATTCAAAACATAATACTTTAGTTGAAATTCTGAACAACAGGGGTGACAAAAATGCAACTAATGTGTTCCACCCCGGCTCTTTTCCATCCGGATATTGCCTATACGCACGAACACACTATCGCAGAACAAGCTGTCACAGAATATGCTATCGAAGATAAACACGGTCTGGAAATATTAATCCTTGACATCCTTATGGTTATGTGTTAAATTAGGTATTGCTCCGTTTCGGAGGTCTTTTTTTTGTGCTGTGAAATACCGATGCCGCATGATCTGCGGTACATGTACAAATAACTGTGTGCCCTGATGCAGATGCACAGGGGCTGGAGGTGTTTTTTATGAGGGTTAAGATAATCATGGCATGTACAGAATGCAAGCAGAGAAATTACAACACCATGAAAAACAAGAAGAACGATCCTGACAGGATCGAAATGAAGAAGTACTGCAAGTTCTGCCACAAGCATACGCTGCACAAGGAAACAAAATAATGCGCGGAGGAGCACATTATGGCTGAGAATGCACGCACAACCAAACCGGCTGGTTTCGGGAAAAAGCTGGCTGCAACCGGAAGCAGGGTGACCAGATTTTTCAAAGACATCAGAAACGAGCTCAGGAAAGTAATATGGCCGACAAAAGAGCAGCTTGTCAAGAATACGATTTCCGTATTGGCGATCTGTTTTCTGATCGGTGCTTTTATATGGGCCTTTGACGCGGTTTTTACCGTATTCAGGGACTGGGCTCTGAAAAGGTGATCAAGGAGGAAATTTGTCCTTATGGCTGTTTATGATATGCCAGAAGAAGCCAAATGGTATGTGGTACATACCTATTCCGGCTATGAGAACAAGGTCAAGGCCAACCTGGAAAAAATAGTTGAGAACAGGAACCTGCATGATTATATCTTTGATATCGTGGTTCCCATGGAGGAACAGATAGAGATCAAGGATGGAAGGAAAAAGGCCACCCTGAGGAAGGTATTTCCGGGTTATGTCCTGGTAAAGATGATCATGACCGATGAGTCATGGTATGTGGTGAGAAATACCAGGGGAGTCACAGGTTTCGTGGGACCCGGATCCAAGCCCGTGCCGCTTTCCGACGAGGAAGTGCGCAATATGGGCGTGGAAGAGTTCGCGCCTGTGCTCGACTATGAAGTCAATGACAGTGTCAGGGTCATTGACGGGCCCCTGGAGAATTTCATCGGCACTGTCGAGGAAATCAACTTCGAGAAGAGAAAAGTACGGGTAGCGGTTTCCATGTTCGGCAGGGAAACTCCCGTGGAATTGGAACTGACACAAATCCAAAAAATATAGATATCAAATTTATTATGCTTTAAAAGAATTGGGAGGTGGAATAAGCCATGGCAAAGAAGATAATAGGCTATATTAAGCTGCAGATTCCTGCGGGGAAAGCAACTCCGGCTCCACCGGTTGGACCAGCTTTGGGACAGCATGGCGTCAACATCATGAGGTTTTGCAAGGAGTTTAATGAAAGGACTGCGAAGGATGCGGGTTTGATCATTCCTGTCGTCATAACGGTTTATGCCGACAGATCGTTTTCCTTTATAACAAAGACTCCTCCGGCGGCGGTGCTTCTGAAAAGGGCATGCAAGATCGAAAGCGGTTCAGGGAGTCCAAACAGGGATAAGGTAGCGAAGATCTCGAAGGAAGAGGTCAGGAAGATCGCCGAGATCAAAATGCCTGACCTGAACGCAGCCGATATCGAATCAGCAATGAGGATGGTAGCAGGCACGGCCAGAAGCATGGGTATCGTAGTTGAAGATTAGTACGGCCGCAGGTGGGAGGAAACTGGAGTTTCCGAAAAAATCACCACAAAGGGGAGGATAATATGAAGAGAGGAAAGAGATACATCGAAAGCGCGAAGCTTATCGACAGAATGAAATTATATGATCCGGCAGAAGCTCTTGACCTGGTCAAGAAGACCGCCAAGGCAAAGTTTGACGAAACTGTCGAAGCGCATATAAAGCTGGGCGTCGACTCAAGACACGCTGACCAGCAGGTAAGAGGAGCCGTAGTGCTTCCGCACGGTACGGGCAAGACCGTAAGGGTGCTCGTGTTCGCAAAGGGAGACAAGGCCAGGGAAGCTGAGGATAACGGCGCAGATTATGTAGGTGCAGAGGATCTCGTAGCGAAGATACAGAATGAGAACTGGTTCGATTTTGACG
>JAAZKL010000109.1 GCA_012799845.1 Clostridiaceae bacterium | reverse complement strand
CTCTTGTAATAGGTATATGTGTGGTTGTGGTAAGCTTTTGTCAGGTAACCCAGATTCCTGAACTGGTTGCCCATGACGAACGGCATATAATTGCTGCCCGACCTGGCCATGCTCCAGACCCCGCCTTTGGGTATCAGCCCCGTACACGCGACATATTCGCCGTCAGACGTACTCACCCACCACACCGGGGTGTAGAAATTCCTGAACACAAAACCCTCATTGATCATTTTGTACAGTGTCGGGGTGAGCTCAGGGCTGACCGCATATGGTGAAAAGCCTTCCGCGGTGAACATGATCAGGTTGCATCCTTTGAATATCCCAGTGTACTCATTGGTCGGAGTCGGTTCGACAGAGGAGAAGTATTGGTGCAGCGGATACAACGGATCATTCTTGCCCGAAGCCATCAGCGCATCAAAATCTATATCCATCACATTGTACGGCTTCACAGGTTCAGCCGGTTCTTTCGGGTCTGTCCCGACACCGCCGGCCTCCGTGCCGGGCAAACCATCCGGATCAGCAGGATCATTCCCGCCCATCGGCGCCGAATCCGGCGTACCGCCCGGTGTGCCGCTCAGAGAGCTGCCGGTCGTTCCGTCAGGTATCCCGCCAGGCCAGACTGTATTGCCGGCCTTATCATTTGATCCGGCGTACCAGTCCTCAATATCGCGCTCCTCCGTTTCCGCACACATCCTGTCCAGCAGCGCTTCCTCCAATGCTCCTGCCGCAAGCCTCTCCACATCGAGGCGGATAGTGGTCAGCACCCCGAGCTTGTCGACAGAGAGTTCAGGCGAAAACGTTTCAAAATACAGTGTGTTTTGAGAAGCAGGCTCGTCACCTGTAAATGCCACACATGCGACTGAAAAAAAGTAGCTCATTACGCAGAAGGCCAGGACCATGCTCAGTTCCGGAGGTTTCTTTTCGCGGAATGTCATCTTTTTTCTGTACAGCACCATAAATGCGAACGGAATGAACAGCAACAGGACAGCCGCAATGTTCTTAAGGATGGCTTCCAGTGCGATGTCCCAGAATTGCATGGCATCCCCGGCTCCTCCCACCGATATCAGCGAAAGCGGAGTCCGGAAAATGCAGTAATATATCAACTGCACGCCATATATGACCGTAATGATAAGAGTGGCCGCCATGGATACAGCCTTCGTCCGTTTCACAGGGAAAGCGCTGACGATCATATAGATGGCGGTGCCGCCGGAAAAAGCGAAAATAAACGCGAAGAAATACCCGGATGACAATTCTCTGAACAGCCAGAACCTGTATACTGTCTCAAGGTAAATTATCAGCATTACGAAAAAGCAAAGCAGCCAGTGACCGGAAAACGCTCTGCATATGTATCTGAAGCCTCTTGAGGCTTTGAACCGTTTTATCCTTTCATCTTTTTCAAAAAATTCTCTGGCAGTCTTAAGGAATTCCGAAAAATGCTTTGCAGCACGATCGACAATTCCAGTAAGAGCCTTGCCGGGTTTTGTGTCTTTTATGTTAAGTGTCATATTAGAAACATCTTCTTTCTGCAGTATAGCCTCCTGGTTAGATCCGGTTCATATCGCGTCGGATTTTACTCGCTAAAAATATATTTTACCAGTTTTATTTGACGACGGCAATAAAAACGGAGTTCACATCACGGACACATAGCGGACAGAATTAGTATTTCCAATATGGCCGGACCTTCTACACCGAATTTCTTCATGCACTGTCAGCAGTCCGTCGAAAAATGATGAGATAAATCATGCAATAAATGATATAATGTCATTCAGCAATATAATACCAGCACAAATTAACAGGGAGTAATGCAAATGTATGATATCATAGATATCCACGCTCACATCTTTCCTGACAAAATCGCGGAAAAGGCCGCCGCTTCGATCGGCAGATACTACGGGGTAAAAATGAGGCACAACGGTACTGTGGAAAACCTGCTTAAAAGCGGGAGCAGAATAAACGTCAGCAGATACGTGGTACACTCCTCGGCCACAGTCGTGGAACAGGTCATGGCAATAAACGACTACATAGCCGAAACTCAGGCAAGCCATCCGGAGATCACTGGATTTGCGACGCTCCATCCCGGGCTGAAGGATGTGGCTGCCGAAGTTGACAGGGTGATCGGGCTGGGTCTGAAAGGGATAAAATTGCATCCCGAATTTCAGCACTTCTCCATCGATGACGACGATATGATGCCGATCTATGAAGCGGTGGAAGGCAGGCTGCCTGTCCTGATACACATGGGAGATGAAAATGTGGACTCCTCGAGCCCCGTAAGACTGTCCCGGGTGCTTGACAGGTTTCCCGGTCTCGTCGTCATAGCTGCTCACTTCGGCGGATACCGGATGTGGGACCTGTCATGCAGATACCTCGTCGGAAGGAACGTATACCTGGACACCTCAAGTTCACTGGCTTTCATCGGCCCGGAACGCGCTGCCGATATGATCAGGAAGCATGGCGCGGAAAAAGTGCTGTTCGGCTCCGACTATCCCATGTGGGACCACGGCGAGGAACTGGAAAGGTTCCTCGCCATTGGCCTGACTGAAGAGGAACGCAGAGCCATCCTCTTCGAAAATGCGGAAAAACTCCTGGCGGGAGTGCAGGAGCACTGACATGGCATGCCTGGCGCTCTCACGCTCCCGCCTGATAACTGTATATCTGCAGACCTGATATCATCCGGCCTTCCGGTTAAAGAACTATCTCACAGGGCATCATGTCTTTGCCGATTACGACTTCTTCCTTTTTGCCCATCACTTCGATCTCATATTTGCCTTTAAAGCCGCTTACAACGATAGTTCCCGTTTCGTCGGTAACCAGTTCCGCCGGTTTTGTCCACCACTCATCCTTCACCAGGCGGCGCAGTGCTTCATATGCAGGCTTCACTTTGCCGTCCTTCGTCACAAGGCCCGAAGGCGCTTTCAGCCATCCTCCGTCGGTAAATCCCCACCATGTGATGGATTCGATATGCGGATCGGCAAACAGGGTCCTGTAATGTGTTTCAAGCTCGGCTGCCTGTCTTTCCAGGCCTTCAGGCGTCGAAGGCCATTCATCCACGACATAATCATTCAGGTCGACTATGTGGGACGGCATGATATGGCCGGACACAAGCGTGTTCTCAGTGAAATGGAGAGGCAGGTTGAACCTGGAATACCGCTCAAGGACCCTGTGTGTCTTTTCCACGCCCCAATATCCCTGGTGCATGTGGGACTGTATCCCGATGGCATCGATGGGCACGCCGGCTTCGAGGCATCCTTCGATCAATATCTCATACGACTCGGAAGTCTCAAAATCGTTAATGAGGAGCACTGCGTCAGGATTTGTCTTCTTCGCCGCAGCAAATACTTCCTTTACCAGGCGTATGCGGCCCAGTTCATTGCATATGCGCGTGATGCCGTTGTCATACTTGTCGAATATCGGCATTATGACGACCTCGTTGATAACGTCCCATATATCTACGAGACCGGCAAAGTTGGCCACATCGCGGCGTATCCTGTTCAACTGCACCGCAAGTATGTCTCTGTTGCTCATTTCCAGCAGCCAGGGCGCCGTCGCGGTGTGCCAGCAGAGCGGATGCCCCTTCAGCGCTACGCCACGCTCGATCAGCCATTTGGAAGCTATTTTGAACCTCTCGGTGTTCGGATTGCCCCTGACAGGTTCGTACCATCCCCAATAAAACGGGAGAGTGGTGTAGTTGAAGATATCCAGGAACAACCCGGAAATTTCCCCGGCCAGTTCCCTTTCGCTGCCCTGCAGCATTCCGTTGGCATACGGTATGACGCTGAATTCGGTACATCCGAACAGGAACTCATGACTGACCTGTTTTACAGTCACTTTTTGGTTTTTGACAGGTATTCCGTCCTTTCCCAGGATCGTTACCTTTCTTAAGCCCTTTCGATGTTTCAGTTGATCGTTGTGCACATCTGCCATAATCGCCCCTCCTGACTTTATGATATATTTTGCTTCATTTTTTTAGTTTTGCGGATCATAAGCTTTTACTGAACATTGGCCGGAGTTCTATCTTCATCAGGAAACCCATGCAGTTGTAAATCTGTATGTATGTTTCCACATCATAGCCGTTTTCGTTAGCTCTTTAGTTAAAAAAGTATTTTACTTAAGCAGGACTCCCTTTATCGACCTGTCCAGGCCACGGATGAAAGTATCTCCGTCCTCTGCGGAGCCTGCCACATCGCCATAGTGCATCGGCACGGCAACTGCCGGCTTTATGATGTCGGCCGCCCTTGCCGCTTCTTCCGCGTTCATGGTATAAGTACCTCCAACAGGCAGGAAAGCCACATCTGCCTTTATCGTCTCCATTTCGTGGATGAGGTCCGTATCTCCTGCAAAGTAATAATCCGCGCCGTCGATGTTCACAACATAACCGACCCAGTTTTTATGCTTCTCGTGGAACTTCTTGCCGATATTGTACATCGGGACCGTAGAAAAGCTCACACCGCCGACTGTATAGCTTCCAGACGGACGGACGGCTGTCACGTTGGTGAATCCCGCTTCAGCAAGCAATGCCGCACTGCTTTCCGGGGCTATCAGGACCGTATCATTCCTGACCAGTTTCATTATATCCTCCGGTGAAAGATGGTCGCGATGATCGTGTGAGACAAATATAAAATCTGCATCCTTTGATTCTCCGTCGATCCTGAAAGGATCAAAATAGAACACCTTGTCCCGCTGTATGCGGATCGTCGCGTTTTTCATCAGGCTGACTCCTCTGAGCAAAATCTCATCGTGTCCTGAGTTTTTCACAGAAATCGCCTCCTTCAAATAAT
Source organism: Clostridiaceae bacterium (assembly GCA_012799845.1). Taxonomy (GTDB): domain Bacteria; phylum Bacillota; class Clostridia; order Acetivibrionales; family DTU013; genus DTU013. Next base: position 672 of record JAAZKL010000109.1, on the reverse strand, counting down.
CATTATAGTACAAATATCATCCCGGGACAGCACCTGTCCGCCGTATAGCTGCCATTATCACTGGACGGTTTCTCTTTTTGCTGTATGGGTGCCATTATCACTGAATGGTTTCTCTTCTGCTGTATGGGTGCCATTATCACTGGACGGCTTCTCTTCCTGCTGTATAGCTACTTGTAGCCGAGTAGTCCCGTTCACTGCGCGGTATCCTTATCCATGAACATATAGTACTGGATCATACTGTATGTCCTGAGCAGATCCTTCGTCCTTTGCGACGGCTTGTCAGTGAACCGGTCCCTCTCCTTTATAAAGCGGTAGCTTATAACAGGGATCTCGTCCCTCAGTTCCGACAGATAATTGAAATAGCTGCCTCCGTCAAGGCCGGCTGCTTCAAGCAGTTCAACGGCAAGATAATTGACGCTGATCTGCGGTCCCTGTCCCTTCTTTACCTGCACGCCGTTTTCCTGGAACAGTTTCTCCGCGGAGTCATTGGCCAATATGAAATAAGGCGTTTCATACTTGTTCAGATACTCCTCAAGGCTCCCATCGGCATCGATATCGAAGCCAAGCACTTTGTACCCGATATCATCTTCGCCCAGGTACGGCAAATGGTCTGAGAAATACAGGAATACCACCGGTTCCTCCATTTCCATTATCGTGTCAGCAAGCCACCCG
>JAAZKL010000108.1 GCA_012799845.1 Clostridiaceae bacterium | reverse complement strand
ACCTTGTCCGCATTATAAACTATGGCATTTTCTCCGGTGGCACCCTCATCAGCACCTGCCTTAAGCATGGCCGATGTAGCCAGCGCATTGGTTCCCAGTGCTGTTATGGTCACAGAATCGGCATAGCGGCTTCTCAGCCTTTCAACGATAGCCCTTCCTATGCCGCCGCCCTGTCCGTCCACCACTGCGATTTTCATAATAAGCTCACACCTCCCGGACCCGGTCTGTCATCACGCCTGCCTGTTGCCGGGAAAGATCCTTCCCTGCCCGAAACCGAATCGGCATGAGATCCGTCCCGGTCTGAAACCGAATCGGCATAAGATCCGTCCCGGCCTGAGACCGAATCGGCATGAGATCCTTCACCGCTTGATGCCGAAGCAGCATATGATCTGTCCCGGAATCAAAAATTCGGGGTCAATGCTTCCTTTTCCATCAGCATGTAATACTGGACTCTTCCGTACTCTTCCAGCTTCCTTGCCGTCTCTTCCGACGGCGTTTCAGTATATGTCCCGTTTTCATTGATGAAGCGTCCTGTAATCACAGGGATCTGCTCCTGCATTTCAGAGACGTAATTGAAATAGTTGCCGCCGCTCAGGCCGACATATTTCAGCAGCTCAGCGCCGAGGTAATTGGAGCTGAGCACAGGCCCGTCGCCCCTGGGCACTGTAATGCCCGACTCGCTCAGAAGCGCCTCGGCCGCATCATTGCACAGGATAAAGTACGGCGTCCCATAGTGGTCCAGGTACTCCTCCAGCGTCCCTTCCTGGCTTATGTTGTATCCAAGCGCCCTGTAGCCGAGGTAATCCTCCCCCAGGTAGGGCAGGTGATCGGAAAAATACAAAAATACTACAGGCTCGTCCATTTCAAGGATCGTATCGGCGAAATACCCCAGCGCCCTGTCGCAGCGCATCACGCCGTAGATATAGTTGTTGACGATATTGTAGGCAGCCTCATCCATGCCTTCCACGGGTTCGAGTATCCTGGGATATCCCAGGTCATTTTTGGGATAAGGCCCGTGGTTTTCAATATTGACTATAAATTCAAAGACAGGCTTGTCCGGCGTTTCCTCCAGTTGTTGCCTGAACCTGTCGAGCGCGAACCGGGCGGCATCCTTGTCAGAAACGAACTTGCCGCTGACTATCTCGACATTTTCCAGGTCCATGTCCTTTTTGAAAAACAGCTTGTCAAACCCGAAGAACTGGTAGACATTCACCCTGTTGTAGAACCAGTCGTCTCCGGGATGGAACGCAATGGTTGCGTATCCCTTCCTTTCAAGCACCCTGGCAATGGAATGCGTATTGTGCCTTATGTAGAAAGAATAGGGGCTTGCCATCTGGGGCATTATCGCAAGCGAATGCCCTGTAAGGAATGAAAACTCGGTGTTCGATGTGCCTCCTCCGAACACCGTCGTAATGATCCTGCCGGAGTAAGCCTGCTTTTTTATTCTTTTGAGATTCTCCACCGGATCATATCCCTCGGCGAACCTGATGCCGGGTATGCGGTCCACATCATAGAAGGCCTCGCCCATAACTGCTATGATATGCGGCAATCTGCCTTTGATCCTGTCTTCACGGGGCTCGCCGTACTCCGACAGGATCCTCTGTGCCTCTTCCTTGCTGTAGCCCTTCTGCCTGATCGACTTGAAGGTCGCCGCACGGTATGTGAATGAATACGTGAACCCCATGTTTTTATAAAGATTCACGCGGGAATACCGCGAGCCTGACGTCAGCTTGAAACTGTCATACAGTTCGGAACTTTTATAGACGGTCAGGAAAGCTGTCGTGAACACGGCTGCGCATATTACCGCGCCGGCTGTTCTCACCGTCCATCCGTATCTTTTCGACTTCACGAAAAAGAACAGCAGCAGCGTCACTATGAGCCATATAGCAGCGCTTGCGTAAATTATCGGACTGAAGGGCAGTTCCGATATTTCTATCACGCCTGTCGCTTCCGCTCTCAGAAGGATATCCTGAAGGATGAAGGGTTCCTGCCTCAACTGCATCAGGAAACGGTTCACTATGTGCATGAGGATGTATATTCCCCCTCCGATCCCGAATGCAAGCCAGTGCCTGGAAAATATGTGGAACAGGACGGCAAGCATCAATAACACCGGCAAAAGGTTGAGCAGGTAAAGCAGCGGCTGCTGAGTATATCTCCTGATGTTGCTCATATCGGCCACGTCCGACAGCACTATGCCGATCAGCGACAACCCGGCAGACAGCGCCAGAAGAACAGCCAGATCGAGTAAATACTTATTTATGGAAATATAAAAGCCTTTTCTTCTCAAAACCCGTCCTCCTGTTTATTCAAAGCAGGATAAATTATACCAGTTTTCATTCTATATATCCACACAAGGATAACAAGTCATGCGTTCAGTT
>JAAZKL010000107.1 GCA_012799845.1 Clostridiaceae bacterium | reverse complement strand
TTTTTGAAGGCTACCGTTCCCGGTTTGTCAAAAGCTTCAGCGGGCTTGAGAATCCAGGCAGGGAAGAGATTTCAGCGATACTGGACACGATCGCGGACGAAGGCCACCAGCCCTTCATTATAGACCCCTGGGGACGTGCTGAACCAAAAGAGATAACGGAGAACAAATTCTTTATTACATATCTGAATGATATAGCCATGGAAAAAACAAACGGCCGTGTCTACGACTATTACGGAATAGATTCGCAGGCTGCCGCCGTCAGGGTGATCACGGATGACGGCATATGGACGGCGGGGATAAAATACGATCTGACATCAAGGGGCACGATAGAACTGCTTGGGGCCAGCCTCCTTACTCTGATGCTTTTATATGCCTCTGTGCTGGGCTATTTGTCCAAGTCGCTGGCAGATGACATATCCCGGGTGGCGCAAAACATGAACGGCATAGTACATGGCGAAAATGTCGACCTTGACCGGAAACTGCCTGTAATATCAAACGACGAAACAGGCGACCTGGTGGTGGCATTCAACAAAATACTGGAACTGGTAAAAGTCAATATAGAATCCATAGAAGAAAAACAGGCAGTGCTCATAGAGCAGGAACGGCTTGCATCACTGGGACAGTTGATCGGCGGGATCGCCCACAACCTCAGGACTCCGATCATGTCCATTTCCGGGGCTATCGAGGCGCTCAAAGACCTGGTGCATGAATACAGCGATTCGATCGGGGACAGGAGCGTCAACGAGCAGGACCATATGGAAATAGCCGGCGAGATGCTTACATGGCTCGATAAAATGAAGCCCTATTGCGCATATATGTCTGACGTCATTTCGGCTGTCAAAGGCCAGGCTGTGCAGATGACGGCTTACGGCATGGTGATGTTCACTGTTGATGAAGCAGTGAAAAGGGTCGAACTGCTGCTGAAGCATGAGCTGAAAAGGTATCACTGCGTCCTGAACATCAAGCCTTCTATCGATATGAGGACAGAAATTAAAGGAGAAGTGAGCAACCTGATACAGGTGCTCGATAACATAATAATAAACGCAATGCAGGCATATGACGGGAAAGGCGGAACGATAGACATGGAGATCGTACGGAGCGGGGACAATGTAGAGTTCATCATCAGGGACTATGCCAAAGGGATCCCCCGGAACATTGCAAACAGGCTTTTCAGGGAAATGATCACCACGAAGGGTAAAAACGGCACAGGACTCGGTCTGTACATGTCATACTCCACTATCAAGGGGCGGTTTGGAGGAAACATCACGTTCACAACAAGAGATGGCTGCGGTACTACATTTTTCATTTCCATACCGTGCATTACGAACAGCGTTGAGGAGGTATACGGATGGGAAAAAGGGCAAAGGCTGATTCATCAAATTACAGGATACTTGTTGTGGATGACGAGATCGGGATAATCGATACGCTGTCGGTGATACTGAAGCGGAGCGGTTATGACTTCACGGGAGTCGTAGATCCCCTTGAGGCCGTGGAAAAGGTCAGGAACGAGAAATTCGACCTTATGATACTCGATTACCTCATGTATCCGGTCCACGGCGACAAAGTGGTGCAGATGATCAGGGAATTCAACAGGGAAATATACATTCTGTTGCTGACGGGGCACGTCGATCTGGCTACGCCGCTGGAAACGATAAAGGCACTGGATATACAGGGTTATTGCGAGAAGAGCGACCGCTTCGACCAGCTTTTGCTGTTGGTCGAGTCCGGTATCAAATCCATCGCGCAGATGAGGACCATCAAAAAAATCAGGGACGGCCTTAACGAAATACTGCAGTCTGTTCCGAAGATCTACTCGCTGCAGCCCATAGATTCCATCCTGGAGGACATACTGCTTGAGCTGATGCCCATGGTGGACAGCGAGAACGCATTCATCCTGGTGGATGACATCACGGACATGTCGGAAGAAGGCCATAAGAGCATCTTCAAGGGGATCGGGAAATACAGGGCGACAATAAACGATTTCATGGAAATGCTCAACCCGAGCCTGATGGAACATATCGGATATGCCAGGATAACGAAGCAAAGGGTCGAACTGGAGGATGGGGTCATCTTTCCGCTGAATAATGAAAAGAGCCAGGCAATAGGTGTGATCTACGTGGAAGGGACAAACAGGGACGAGGGCGTAGAGCTTCTCGAGATATATACGAGCCAGGCAGCTTCATCCATCAGCAACGCGTTCCTGTATTCACTGGTCAATATGAAGAATGAGGAACTGAACAGGACGTATGACCAACTCAAGCTCAGATACATGGATACGATCGAGGCGCTGAGGCAGGCAGTGGACGCCAGGGATATCTATACAAGGGGACATTCGGACCGGGTAGCGTATTATGCCATGGAGGTAGGGAAAGCCCTGGAACTGTCCTCAGAAGAGCTTGAAACTCTGAGGATAGGCGGCATCTTTCATGACATCGGCAAAATTGGAACGGCTGATGACATACTGCTCAAGTACGACAAGCTGAGCGACGCGGAACTTAAGGAAATACAGAAGCATCCGCTGAAGGGCGCAAGGATCCTGTCCGCTGTTTCCATGTTCAAAGACGTGGTGCCTGTCGTGAAATGCCACCATGAACGTATCGACGGTACAGGGTACCCTGAAGGGCTCAGCGGCGAATCCATCCCGCTGTTGGCCAGGATAATATCGGTCGCTGACGCGTTTGACGCGATGATGTCTGACAGGATCTACAGATCCAGGCTGAACATTGACCAGGCCAGGCAGCAGCTGCTGAACGGAGCGGGCACCCAGTTCGATGCATACATAGTTTCAGTTTTTATCAATATCATTGACAGGATGACTGAAGAGGGTATGCTGACGGAAGCGGCAGCCAGCTTCGAATGATCGGGACGGCTGCCAGAAATTGTAAAACGGCCGCCTGAAATTACAGAATAAAGTTTACGCTCCCGATGGCGCTTTGCCCGGGAGTTTTGATTTTATTGACATCGCCTCCGCTATATTTTAAAATTTATTTTGCTGTATTCGGCAAGTCATCTCAAAGGATGCGGCAAACCAGGAGAAGCTGAACAAAACATGTACTCCGGAGATACAGGATTGAAAGGAACGGATAATGTGGCAGAAAAGAGAGAAAATATCAGGAATATAGCAATAATAGCGCATGTAGACCATGGGAAGACGACCCTGGTCGACGGGATGCTCCGTCAGAGCGGCATTTTCAGGGAAAACGAGCAGGTGCAGGAGCGGGTGATGGATTCCAACGACCTGGAGAGGGAACGCGGGATAACCATACTCGCAAAGAACACATCCGTCAGATATAAAGATATAAAAATAAATATCGTAGACACGCCAGGCCACGCAGACTTCGGAGGCGAAGTGGAGCGCGTGCTGAAGATGGTGGACGGTGTCCTGCTGCTGGTCGACGCTTTCGAAGGGCCGATGCCCCAGACAAGATTCGTGTTGAGAAAAGCACTTCAATTGAACCTGAAGCCCATTGTTGTAGTCAATAAGATAGACAGACCGGAGGCGAGACCTGGAGAAGTCGTGGATGAAGTGCTGGACCTGTTCATAGAACTGGGCGCCGATGACGACCAGCTTGAGTTCCCGGTCGTGTATGCGTCATCCAGGGCAGGCTATGCCGTGCTTGATACCGACGATGAGAAAAGGGACCTGGAGCCGCTTTTCAAAACGATCATAAGCCATGTTCCGGCTCCCGCGGGAGAGGAGGACGGACCGCTGCAGATCCTCGTTTCGAACGTCGATTATGATGATTACGTGGGAAGGATAGCCATCGGCAGGATCGACAGGGGCAGGATCAGCACCGGGCAGCAGGCAGCGGTGTGCAAAAAGGACGGGACCGTATACCGCTCCAAAATCAGCCGGATGTGTGTGTTCGAAGGGCTGAAACGCACTGAGTGCGAAGATGCGGGTGCAGGAGATATAGTTGCGGTTTCCGGGATCAGCGACATAAACATCGGTGAAACGATATGCGATGCCGAAGTACCGGAGCCGCTGCCCTTCGTCGATATCGACGAGCCTACCGTCAGCATGACGTTCAGCGTGAATGACAGCCCGTTTGCCGGAAAGGAAGGGACATATGTCACATCCAGGCACCTGAGGGACCGTCTTTTCAGGGAACTGGAGACAAACGTGAGCCTTCGGGTCGAGGAAACCGGCAGTCCGGATTCTTTCATCGTTTCAGGCAGGGGCGAGCTGCACCTTTCCATACTGATCGAAACGATGAGAAGGCAGGGCTATGAATTCCAGGTCTCAAAACCGAAGGTCATCATGAAGGAGATCGACGGTGCAGCGTGTGAGCCCATGGAACTGCTGATGATCGATGTGCCTGAGGAATACATGGGTACCGTGATGGAAAAACTGGGCAGCCGGAAGGCTGAACTGGTGGATATGCGTTCCGCGGCGGAAGGGTACATGAGGCTTGAATTCAAGATACCGGCCAGGGGTTTGATAGGCTACAGATCGGAGTTTTTGACCGATACTAAAGGCAATGGTATAATGAATCACATATTCCATGGCTATGAACCGTACAGGGGAGAGATAACACACAGGCAGAGAGGTTCGCTGGTGGCGTGGGAAGCCGGTGAGGCAGTGACATACGGCCTGTATAATGCGCAGGAGAGAGGCGCCCTTTTTATTGCGCCGGGGACCTTGGTGTATGAGGGAATGATCGTCGGCGAGAATTCCCGGAATGAAGATATAGTGGTGAATGTATGCAAGAAAAAGCATGTCACGAACATGAGGGCGTCGGGATCAGATGAGGCTCTGAGGCTCACGCCTCCGAGGATATTGAGCCTTGAACAGGCGCTTGAATTTAATTCTGATGATGAACTGGTTGAAGTGACGCCGAAAAATATAAGACTCAGGAAGAGGATCCTGGACTCGGAACAAAGAGCCAAGGCGAGAAGCAGGCTCTGATACGGAAGATGCATAAGGACCGGACTCGGGAGGTGGACGGATGGACTGGGAAGATGTACGGAAACCGGGCAGTGCTGGAAAAGGTACAGGGAAACCGGGTGAAACGAATGCCGGCGGCA
>JAAZKL010000106.1 GCA_012799845.1 Clostridiaceae bacterium | reverse complement strand
TAAATGGCAAAGCTGCTTAACAAGATGCTCAATCTGGTGGGCTGGGAAACAGAAGAGGAAGAAGAAGAGATCCAGGAAGAGACGGCTGAAGAGAAGTATCAACCTCCCCAGTACCTTCAAACCTTTGCAAAAAAGCCTCAGAACAATAAAATAGTCAATATCCACTCCAATAACCAGTTCAAGGTCGTTATCATGCAGCCTGATTCTTTTGACGACGCCAGGGAAGTGTGCGATCAACTGAAGAACAAAAAACCTGTTGTCGTTAATCTTGAAGGCCTTACAAAGGAAACTGCCCAGAGGGTCATAGACTTCCTCAGCGGGTCCGTGTACGCCCTGGACGGCGACATCCAGAGGGTATCGGCCGGTATATACATGATAGCGCCTAGCAATGTCGATATCATGAGCAATTTCAGAGAAGATATCAGAAGCAAAGTGGTTTTCCCGTGGGTAAAATGAGCTTCCTGTTATTTGCACGGCTTGGAGGCAGGGAATGAGATTTACGCTATACAGGCTGACTGCGCTGGTTTTTGATGCGGCACAGTTGATCCTGATCGTCAGGGCTGTTGTATCGTTTTTACCTGTAAACAGGGACAACAGGTTGGTAATACTGCTCTACAGGATCACAGAGCCCATCCTGTCGCCCATCAGGATGATGATAAGAAGAGTATTTGCCGGGCACTGGCTGTATCTGGACCTTTCGCCGCTGATAGCGCTTGTGCTGCTTGCCATATTGAAGAATATAGTGTTGATGATCATTTTGTGATTTTATATATTCAAGGGGTGACCGCTGTATGAACTATACGCCTAATGACCTGCAGAACCTGACTTTCAAAAAGTCCTTCATGGGTTACAGCGAGGATATGGTCAATGATGTCCTTGACAAAATAATCGAAGACTACACGGCATACATCAGGGAGAATGTCGAGCTGAAGGACAAGCTCGCGCTGCTCAACGAAGGCCTCCAGCATTACAAAACGATCGAGGAATCGCTGCAGAATACTTTGCTTGCAGCGCAGCAGACAGGAGAGGAAATCAAGAAGAACGCCTATGAGAAGGCGGAAAACATCATCAATGAAGCAGAAGTAAGAGCGCAAAAGCTGATCAATGACGCGAACCAGGAAGTGGTGAAGATCAGGTTCGAGTATGATGAACTGAGGAAGAAGCTCCACATGTTCAAATCAAGGTGCGAGATGCTGCTGATGTCGCAGTTGGAGCTTCTCAGGCAAATATTCGAAGAGGACGGCGAAGAAGAAGAGTAAATCTGTTGACAGCTGAGCACGCATTGTTGTATAATGCTTCTTAATATTTAGAGCAAGATACTTCTGAATATATGGGCTCAAAATACTATGAACGGAACGAGTAAGGGACCTGAAGGCTTTCAGAGAGCGGACGGCTGGTGGAAGTCCGCAGCAACGGTTCTGGAAAATCATCCGGGAGTAGCTGCCGGAAAGCATGTCAGAGGCGCTGATACATATCTCCGGGAAATGTCGGGAATCTGCCTGAAAGCGGATGCGTCGGCCCGCGCAACCGCGTGACCGGGGAATGCCCAGCCGGACTGCGAGTATGGCAAGCCGGTTCACACCGTTATATGTGAAGCCGAGTGACTGCTGCGGCGTACCGGATGCCAGGATGGCGTCTGATCCGGATATGAAGTTTATCCGGACACAGGATATATTACCGGATATAGAGGCGGATCCGGACGAAACAGCGGTAAATTGGGTGGTAACGCGTGAGATGTAATGCTCTCGTCCCTTTGTATGGGCCGGGAGTTTTTTAGTTTTGACGAAAAAGGTTCGAACGTTATATAAGGAGGATGTCATGTACAGGAAGGTATCGACAGATCTCAATTTTGTTGCGAGAGAAAAGGAAGTGCTCCAATACTGGAAGGAAAACAAAATATTCGAAAAGAGCCTTAAATCCAGGGAAGGCAGCGAAACTTTCACATTCTATGACGGTCCGCCCACGGCGAACGGCAAACCGCACATAGGCCATATAATAACCCGTACCTATAAAGACCTGTTCCCCAGGTACAAAAGCATGAAAGGCTACAATGTGCTCCGCAAGGCGGGATGGGACACCCACGGGCTGCCTGTAGAACTGGAGGTGGAGAAGTCCCTTGGTATTAACGGGAAGCCGCAGATCGAGGAATACGGTGTAGAACCGTTCATACAGAAATGCAAGGAAAGCGTCTGGAAATACAAACACGAATGGGAAGAAATGAGCGAGCGTGTCGGCTTCTGGGCTGACATGGAGGATCCCTATATCACATATCAAAACTCATATATAGAATCCGAGTGGTGGGCGCTGAAGCAGATCTGGGACAAAGGGCTGCTGTATAAAGGACACAAAATAGTGCCCTATTGCCCGCGCTGCGGCACATCGCTTTCAAGCCACGAGGTAGCGCAGGGTTACAAGGATGTCAAAGAACCGTCGATATACGTCAAATTCAAGGTCAGGGGCGAACCCGGCGTCTACCTGATGGCATGGACGACGACTCCGTGGACATTGCCGTCGAACGTGGCGCTCACGGTAAACCCGCGGGAGACCTACATCAGGGCAAAATGCGGAGATGAGACGTATATACTGGCCGAATCCCTGGCGGATACGGTCCTGGAAAACGGCTATGCCGTGACCGGGAGCCATAAAGGTTCAGAGCTTTTCGGCATGGAGTACGAACCGCTCTTCGATTTTGCCGCGCCCGAGCAAAAAGCATATTACGTGGTACATGACGATTTCGTTACGCTCGATGACGGTACCGGCATCGTCCACACCGCTCCCGCCTTCGGCGAGGACGACGCGAAGGTCGGCAGACAGTATGACCTGCCGTTCGTTCAGCTTGTGAATGACCAGGGCGAATTCGTGGAGGCTGTGGAGCCCTGGAAGGGCATGTTCGTCAAGACGGCGGACCCGTTGATCATAAAGGATCTTGAATCGCGGGGACTGGTATACAAAATCATGGATTATGAGCACTCATATCCTTTCTGCTGGAGATGCGACACGCCTCTGCTTTACTATGCAGCGGATACATGGTTCATAAAGATGACGGCGGTAAGGGACAAGCTGCTCAAAAACAACAACAGCATAAACTGGCTGCCTGACAATATAAGGGAAGGACGTATGGGCAACTTCCTTGAAAATGTAGTGGACTGGGGCCTTAGCCGTTCGAGATACTGGGGCACTCCTCTGCCGATCTGGGAGTGTGGATGCGGACACCGTCATCTGGTTGGGAGCATAGTCGAACTGAAGGAAATGGGCGAAGATGTGCCTGACGACATAGAACTGCATAAACCTTTCATAGACGAGGTCTATCTCAAGTGTCCGAAATGCTCCGGACTCATGAAGAGGGTGCCGGAGGTAATAGACTGCTGGTTCGATTCCGGAGCGATGCCGTTCGCACAGTGGCATTACCCGTTCGAGAACAAAGAGATGTTTGAGGAGCATTATCCTGCCGACTTTATAAGCGAAGCGATAGACCAGACCAGGGGATGGTTCTACACGCTGCTTGCAATATCGACGCTCCTGTTTGACGAACCTGCCTTTAAGAATGTAATAGTCCTCGGTCACGTCAATGACAGGGAAGGACAGAAAATGAGCAAGCACAAGGGAAATGTCATCGACCCGTGGACCGTGCTGAACAAACAGGGATCCGACGCGGTACGCTGGTACTTCTACACGAGCAGCGCTCCATGGCTTCCCAGCAGGTTCTATGAAGAAGCGGTGAGCGAGAGCCAGAGGAAGTTCATGGGCACACTCTGGAATACGTACGCATTCTATGTTCTGTACGCAAACATAGACAAGTTCGATCCTACAAAATACGAACTGGAATATGACAAGCTGTCGGTAATGGATAAATGGATCCTTTCAAGGCTGTATACGCTTATCGGGAACGTGGACGGCAACCTGGAGAACTACAGGGTTACGGAATCAGCGCGTGATATACAGGACTTCACCGACGAACTGAGCAACTGGTATGTCAGGAGGTGCAGAGAGCGTTTCTGGCAGAAGGAAATGAACCAGGACAAGATCAACGCGTACATGACGCTTTATACGGTACTTGTGGAGCTTTCGAAGACCATAGCGCCATTCGTTCCTTTCATGAGCGAACAGATATACCTGAACCTGGTCAGAAGCGTCGATCCCTCAGCGCCCGAGAGCGTGCACCTGTGCGATTTCCCGGTGGTCCGGGAAGGATTCATCGACAAAGAACTTGAAGAGAACATGGATAAGGTCCTGAAATACGTGGTGCTGGGACGTGCCTGCAGAAACGCTGCGAATATCAAGAACCGCCAGCCCATAGGCACTATGTTCATAAAGGACAACGAAGAACTGCCCGGCATGTATGCGGACCTTGTAAAGGATGAGCTGAACGTCAGGCAGATAATATTCACCGGCGATGCTTCAGGCTTTACGACATACAGGTTCAAGCCCCGGCTCAGGACAGTGGGACCGAAGTATGGAAAGCTGGTGCCGAAAATCGGTGAATACCTGTCGGCAGCCGACGGCAATGAGCTGATGGACTGCTTCAACCGGGAAGGCAAGGTAACCTTCAGCCTTGAAGGCAATGATATCACACTCGAGCTTGCGGATGTACTGGTGGAGACCGCACAGAAAGAAGGTTTCGTTTCAGAGAGCGAACGCGATATAACGGTGGTGCTCGATACTAACCTGACGGAAGAACTGATAGAGGAAGGTTTTGTCCGCGAGATAATAAGCAAACTGCAGACGATGAGGAAAGAAGCAGGATTCGAGGTACAGGACCGTATCACGGTCTGGTATGGCGACAACAGGAGGATCAGTGGAATAATCGAGCGGAACAGCGAACTGATCAGAGACGAAGTGCTGGCAGACAGCCTGCTTCCTTCATCAGGCGAAGGATACTCGAAAGAGTGGAACATCAATGGTGAAAACGTTTGGTTCTCCGTAAGGAGATGAACTGAAGCGCGGGATCACCGCATATGCGGAGAATTGCGGTTACTGCGGCTCTTCGGCGGATGCGCCGGCTGAAGGGGGAAATGCATGGAAAGGGAATGCATGGAAAGTAAATGCATGGAAAAAATAACTGTAGAGTTGGGCGACAGAAGCTATCCCATATATACGGCGACTGATTTTTCCGGTTTGGGGAGCGCTCTGGGCGAGACCGGACCGGGCAGCAGGGTGATGATCGTCACTGACAGCAATGTCAGCAGGCTTTATCTTGAAGCCTGCATGAACGCACTCGCTTCGGCAGGAGCCGATGTATGCAGCCATGTGTTCGAGGCCGGGGAAAAAAGCAAACACCTGGATACAGTGAAGGATATATACAGGGAGCTTGCGGCACAGCATTTTGACCGCAATTCGGCGATAGCGGCGCTCGGCGGAGGCGTGACCGGTGATATTGCCGGTTTTGCCGCCGCTACATATATGCGCGGGATCAGCTATATCCAGATACCGACCACACTTCTGGCCCAGGCGGACAGCAGTATAGGCGGGAAAACAGGGGTGGACTTCGAAGGAGTCAAGAACATGGTGGGGGCATTCTACCAGCCCCGCTTCGTATATATCAACATAAACACATTGCGCACTCTGCCGCTTCGCGAACTAAGATCCGGGCTCGCAGAAGTGATCAAGCACGGGCTGATCATGGATGCCGGTTTATATGACTATATCCGCCTGAACATGCGGAAAATATTCGAATTCGATGAAAGCACCCTCCTGTACATAGCGAAAGCCAACTGCAACATCAAGAGAAGCGTGGTGGAACAGGACGAAAAGGAGGGCGGGCTCAGAGCCATCCTCAATCTCGGGCACACTATCGGCCATGCTGTCGAAAGCGTGTCAGGCTTTGAACTGCTCCACGGCGAATGCGTATCAATCGGGACAGCGGGCGTATTCAGGCTGGCATGGAAGCTGGGCTCGGTAAGCAGGGACATCATGGAAGAAGTTGAGCAGACCCTCAAAGCAGCGGGGCTACCGGTGCGGGCGCCTGGCATGGATCCGCGGAGGATCTATGCGGAAATGCTGCACGACAAGAAGGCAAAGGCAGGAAAACTCAATTTCGTGCTTCCCGAACGCATAGGAAAGGTCACGGTCTGCGCCACGGACGATCAAAAGCTTTTGATGGACGTGCTGGAAGAACTGACAGCATAGCGGAAAAACTGATGACATAGCAGAAAAACTGATAGTATAGTTTAAAATTTACATAATAAAAACTGCCTCTTTTGAAAATATAAATACGAGGCGGTTTTTATTTTTTTCGTCGGGTTTTGAGAGGTGATTTTTTCCATGTTCATCAGCAAAAAACGTTTCAAAATGTTGACGGAAAAGATCGACAGGCTGGTGACAGATATGGAAAAGTCAAGGATCAGGGATTATGTGTCCTATCTCCAAAGCCCGAAGAAAGTGTTTTTTTCCAATTTGCTGGCAGGCCTGGCCAGAGGGTTCGGTGCCTCCATTGGCTTTACGCTGCTTGCGGCGGTCCTGTTGTACGTCCTGCAAAAAATCGTGCGGTGGAACCTGCCGATAATTGGGGATTTTATAAATGAAATCGCAAGAATCGTCGAAAACAATCTGCGCAATTCACGGAGGTAAAAAAATGAACAGACAGGAAGCTGAACACTACCGTCAGCTGCTGCTGAAAATGCTGGATGAGACGGAGAATACGATAGAGATGCTGAAGAGTAACAGGGAGGCGGAACAGGATAAATATTCGTCAGGTGAACTGTCGAACTACGACAACCACCCTGCCGACCAGGGAACGGAGCTGTTCTACCTGGAGATGAACAATGCTCTGAAAGTGCACGGAGAAGGCATAATGACGGACATAAAGGATGCGCTGGGCAGGCTGGACAGGGGCGTTTACGGCGTTTGCGTCCAGTGCGGCGGCGAAATACCTCCGGAGAGGCTGGAGGTCCACCCGTACGCCAAAATGTGCCTGGGATGCCAGGAAGACTATGAGAACTCATCTGAGCGGCAGAACAATGACAGGCCTAACGAGGAACTTGTCATCGATGCGCCGTTCGGGAGAAAATACCTCAATAAGCAGGAAGATGATGAATATGAAGGCATGGACCAGTTATACGACCTCATGAAATTCGGGTCGTCCGACAGCCCTCAGGATCTGGGAGGATATCGCGATTACAGGGAATACTATACGAATGAGACCGACAAACAGGGGATAGTGGACGATATGGACCAGTTCTCCAATGATGATTACAGGAGGCAACTGCCTGATTAGGCCGGCAGTGACGGACCTAAGTTTATGATAATTAAAGAAAGATATTGGAAAGAGCGCAAAAAAATTATATAATCAGATTGGACAATATGCAATAAAGTCTGTTTGTTGCTTGTTTTCAGGGGGAAAAATGCGGGGATTGCCGATACTGCTTGTTAAAAATGCTGAAACGCAAATGATATTTTATATCATTTATTCTGTACTTCTGCTTGTCCTGCTGTTTACATTCGCGATCCGGCTTTATATATCCAGACGCGACAGGAAACTGTATTTGCAGCGCGAAGTTTCCCAGGCGATAATTGAAAATGCCAAAACGATGGTCATTATTTTTTCGCTGGATGGGAAAGTCCTGATGTTCAACAAGTTCGCCCAGGAGATGACAGGATACGGCAGGAAAGACGTGACCGGGCGCAGCATCGCTGACATACCGTTCCTGGGCATGGATACCGAGCTTGGAAGGATGATCCGTGAGGCTGTGTCGGAAAAAACGATCGTGCAGAATAAAGAGATATGTTTCACTGCAAAAAACGGCAGGAAAGTTTTTTCTCTCTGGAACGTGGACATGATCAATGATACTGAGAATGTACCGGTGTATGTGGCCGCGATGGGAATAGACATAACTGACCGCAAGAACACGGAGTCGAGGCTCGCCGACAGCTACCAGGAGCTCGAATCGCTGTACAGGGAACTGGTGACCAAAGAGATCGAGCTCAGGCTCCAGTTTGACGATCTGAATGCAAGAGATAACGACCTGAGGCGAAGCGAAGAGCGTTACAGGCTGGCGGTCGAGGGCGTCAACGACGTTGTCTGGGACTGGGACGGAAGGGACGGAAGGCTCTTTATGTAAAAAAGGGCCGGGCTATCCTGGGCATAAATACAGACGAAGAGTACCTGACGATAGAAAAGTGGTTTGAAGTCATATTGAAGGAAGACCTGGACAAATTCGTGGTGAGCCTGAACAAATATATAACCGAACCGCAGAACAAGCACCTGCAGATCGAATACCGTATAAAAACAGTCAACGATGAGATCAGATGGATCAGGACAAGAGGTATGGCGATCTGGGATGAAGAAGGCAACCCGATAAGGGTGGCCGGGTCGATCACGGATATAACGGAGCAAAGGCTTGCCGATGAAAAAATACACAGGCTGGCTTTCTTCGATTCGCTGACGGGACTGCCCAACAGGGCGCTGCTGATGGACAGGTTCAGTATTGCGGAAGCGAATGCCCGGAGAAGGGGAAAGAGCATAGCCGTATTTTTCCTTGACCTGGACAATTTCAAAACCATAAATGACACGATGGGACATACTTACGGCGACAAACTCCTGCTCAAGGTCGGTGAACAGCTCAGGCTCAAGCTGAGGAAAAGCGATACCATCGCAAGGCTGGGCGGGGATGAATTTATAATGCTGCAGACGAACATAAGCAGCATGGACGAAGTATACAAGCTTGCCGCCAGGATGCTCAACGTGTTCAAGAGGCCGTGGAAGCTCGATGAACGCGAGTTCTACGTCACCGCGAGCATAGGGATATCCATATACCCGAATGACGGCACGGATCTGAAGGAACTGATGAAGAACGCCGACGCTGCGATGTACCGTGCCAAGGAAAAGGGCAGGAACAACTTCCAGATCTTCACTCCCGAGCTCAATATGAAGATCATGGAGCGGATGGAGATCGAGAACCACCTGAGGAAGGCTGCTGACAGGAAAGAATTCGTCCTCTATTACCAGCCCCAGATAGAATTGGCCACCGGCAGTGTAAGATGCGTGGAAGCCCTGATCAGGTGGTCCGATCCGCACATGGGCTGGATCATGCCTGAAGCCTTCATCCACATAGCGGAAGAGACAGGCCTGATAGGGAACATAGGCGAGTGGGTGATGTCCACTGCCTGCGCTCAGTTGCGCAAATGGCACGACGAGGGGCATGACGACCTCAGGATATCAGTGAACCTGTCGGCAAAGCAGTTCCAGCAGCAGGATATTTTCGAAAAGATCATGGACATAGTCGAAAAAACCGGGATAAAACCGGAATGGCTGGAGCTCGAAATAACCGAAAGCCTGGCAATGCAGGATCTCGAGCATACGACGAGCATCCTGAGCCGCATAAGGGACGCCGGCTTCGGCATATCCCTGGATGATTTCGGAAAGGGGTATTCATCCCTCAATTACCTGAAAGCATTGCCCATAACGAATCTGAAAATAGATAAGACATTCATACACGGCATAACAAGCAGCGTGAACCAGGCCAAGATCGTAAAGGCGCTGATATCGCTGGCCCACAGCATGGACCTCACCGTGACGGCGGAGGGAGTGGAGAGCAGCGCCCAGTTGGGATTCCTGCTGAAAGAGCGCTGCGATACCGCCCAGGGATACCTGTTCAGCAAGCCAAAGCCGTCGAAGGATATAAACCTGTCGTCATACAGGACATGTGTGGAAACGTGTATGGAAATGACTTCGTGACCGTACCTGGTTAACTTCCCGGCAGGACTTTCTTATGTCCTGCGTTCCGGCCGGGTTTTTTCAAGTCTTGCTTCCGACGAACCACTTGTCATCTTCCAACCGGATTTTCATGTCTTGCTGTCAACGAACCACTTGTCATCTTCCAGCCAGATTTTTCATGCATTGCTGTCAACGAACCACTTGTCGTCCTCCAGCCATATTTTCATGTCTTGCTGTCAACGAACCACTTGTCATCTTCCAGCCAGAGATAGGTTTCCCTGCCGTTTATTCTGCACTTGTACCTGACTCCCTGGCCTCCGGCTTTCAGAGAAGCTGCCCGGCGTACGTCGATTATCCTGTCGATGTCGAAACTCCGGCCGTCTTCCCATTTGATGATCAGAGGCACTTTTTTCCCGTCTTTCGTGAACTTCGCTATCACTTCAACGAATACCTTGGCCAAATTCCAACACCTCCTTCGATTGCGTGATATTGCGTGCCGCCTTTGATTGCATGACATTGCGTGCCCCTTTGGACGCGTAATATTGCGTGCCGCCTTTGGACGCGTAATATTGCGTGCCGCAGATGATACTAGCGGAAAAACGATACGGGATGGATCACGTTCTCTTCAACGGGGTTCGCGTTGAGGTCGGGACTTTTCAAAAGCACGGCGCGCTGTACGGAATAATGCCCGAAGCGTGATCTTATGCGGTCTATGCTGTTTTCAAGCTGCTCTCGCCGCAGTCTCCTTTCGTCGTCAAAGAAGGAAAGCTGTCTGCATTCATTTTCCATGACCACATCTGTGACCCGTATGCCCAGCATCCGGATGTTTCTGGACCAGTCCCAGGAACGGGCGAATATTTCCAAGGCTTTTTCGGCTATTTCCGAGGACGTGCAGGTGTAGTCGGAAAGCTTGCCCTGCCTTTCGATGAAGGCCAGGTCGCTCGAACGTATGCATATCTGCACGGTCCTGCCCTTGAGATGATGGCGCCTGAGCCTTTCAGCCACGCTTTCGGCCAGCACATAAGAGAGGATCTTCACATCTTCATTGGTGCAGAGGTCGCGGGGCGTGGTCAGTGAATTGCCCATGCCCTTTATGCATGGCTGGAAGTCTAGCCTGGTGACAGGGCTCTCGTCGTACCCGTTGGCAAATATCCACAAAGTCCGGCCCCACTGGCCGAGGTGCCTTTCAAGGAATCCCGGCGGCGCGCAGGCAAGCTCCCCGATGGTGGTTATCCCGATATTGGCGAGCTTTCTGCGTGTGGAAGGCCCCACATATATCATGTCGCCTGCAGGCAGCCCCCACACCTTTTCCTTGTAGTTCTCGGGGGATATCACCGTGGTGGCGTCGGGCTTTTTCATGTCCGAACCCAGCTTGGCAAAGACCTTGTTAAAACTGACTCCCACAGAAGCCGTGATGCCAAGCTCATATCTGATCTTTCTGCGGATCTCATCGGCAATTTTCTCGCCGGAACCGAACAGCCTGGTGCTTTCGGTCACGTCGAGCCAGTTTTCGTCTATGCCGAAAGCCTCTACCAGGTTCGTGTAGTTTTCGTATATTTTCCTGGCCATCATGGAAAACCGGAGGTACTGTATATAATTGGGTCTGACCACAACAAGCCCGGGGCATTTGGACCTCGCTTTCCATATGGCATCGCCCGCCTTTACGCCGAACTTCTTTGCAATCTGGTTTTTCGCCAGCACGATACCGTGCCTGGTCGACTGGGAACCGCACACCGCCACCGGATGCGAGCGAATTTCCGGATTGTAGAGACATTCGACGCTGGCATAAAAGTTGTTCAGATCACTGTGCAATATTACCCTGGTCATGATGAGTGTCGCCGTACCTTTCAGATGCGTGACACTCCTCGGACAGAGGTGCGGTGACACTTCTCTTCCGGGGGTATTCCTTTATGGCTGAGGAGTGTCACACGTGACTGAGGAGTGCCACCATACCGAACACATGTTCTATTTAAATTATAATACCGTTCGCTCCGGAAT
>JAAZKL010000105.1 GCA_012799845.1 Clostridiaceae bacterium | reverse complement strand
TCTTGAACCATGCAAGGTCAAGCGCAGCCTTGCGGTTCTCGCGCGGTCCTATCGATCCCTTCCAGTCCCAGCCGGAAACCCAGTTGCCGCCCGGCAGGCGAATAGCGGGCAGATCGAACTCCCTCACCGCATCGAGAATATCCTGGCGAAAGCCCAAATCGTCCGCAGTCGGGTGCTTCGGGTTGTAAATGCCCCCGTATACCGTATTGCCGATAGATTCAAGAAATGCACCAAACAGACGCTTTTCGACTTTACCTATCCTGTAATCGGGATGTACTGTGACTTTGGCCTTCTTTAACATATCCTGCCTCCTCATGCGTTGAAACGCTATTTTCCTTTCACTTGTCCCATAATATTATGATATCTTAGTCTGACCTAAAAGCAATAGAGCATTTTCGTAATTTCACCATTTATGTATACCGCAAACCAGGCATGCGGCGTACACGGCAAAACCAAACGCGACACATGCAGCACCTTGTACGTGCAGTACATGAGCCGCGATGCCCTTCGTTGAAACACTTTGTACGCTTGGCACATGAGCCAGGGTCAATTGAAAAGGTAACTTCCACTTTGCAAAAGTAAATTCCACCCTTTAAAGATGTGTTGTGCGGTTGTGGCTGGTGGTGCCTCTGGTTGTTAAATTTTATTTTTTAAGAAGGGATGGATGCAGAGTAACCTTATCTGGCTAGATAAGTTCTACATTCATCCTTCTTAGTATTTTCTCTCCGTAGAACGACGCAAAGACCCAATAAGGGGTCTTGTCTCCGAGATTCGGCCGTCCGTATGAGTTGATATGGTTCATCACCAGAGTAATATCCTGCTGGGTAAAATCATCAGGAGATCTGCCTTTGGGGATAATGCGCCTGATCAAAGCATGGTTGTTCTCCGCCGCACCTTTCTGGCAAGGAGCCTGCGGATCACAGTAGAATATCCAGGTTCTGCGTTGCCCATGTAAATCAAATTCAATAGCAGACGGATTCGAGAGCTCACTGCCATTGTCACAAAGCAGTATCGGTAACAATTTGCAGAAAGTATCCACATATGGGGAAAGAACGGCAGAACGATTGTTTTTGTGTCCTGGTACTCAAGAAAATACTGCCAACTGGTTCTTTTTTACTGCGAAAATTTAAGTATTATAAGAATCATAACAGGTTGACGCATTGATCCCAAATGGATCCCGGTACTTTCCGGATGAAGACAGCGGCAGTCTAAATATTGATTTTGTGAGGAGTAAATATGAAACAAGTAAAAATTACGGTTGTAGATACCACCTTTAACGAGAAAATCGCAAAAAGGTACGGCGTGCCCAACCTGCCGGAATGCCCGAGTCACAAAGTCGGACAAGTTTTCATTTCAAGGTCCGGGGTGAAACCCGACGGTCTCTGCGAGGAAGCCTGGTTGAGCCTTGAAAAATATGTCTTTGCAATGTCCCGTGGAGCAAAAACCCTCTGGAACCACTGGGTCAACTCAGACAATATATCCATAAACACTTGCAGCGACGGATTCAGACCTACAGTATTCCTGCTCGAGACAATCGATGAAGGAGATGAGGCGTAAAGGCGAAAAAAGACAAGAAACTCAAATCATCGACTATCACGCCCAGGCTCGCAGGATGAACACGCCGAATACGATGGCGGCCGCAATTGGCAATGAAGCCTGGAGCGGCGGTCCGAAACCGGATAAATAATATTTATAAATATGGCTGGTAGGGAAATGAATAATGTAAAACCAAGTAAGCGCTGTTTGTATTGTGGATTCTAGATGATATAATGAAACTAAATACGCTGGCAACAATTGGCGAACAGGAGGGTTGTCTGATGTCTTGTTACTATATTATCGGCGTCCGGATGGACAACAGGGTCAACAATGCAGTGAAGTTCCAGGAAGCACTTACGAAAAACGGGTGCAAAATCAAGGCGCGCCTGGGGTTGCATGAAGTAAGCGATGATGCCTGCTCAAACGATGGAATTATCATACTGCAGCCTTACGGCAACAAAGAAGATGTGGAATCCCTCGTTAATGAACTCAACAGCCTGGAAGGCATAACGGCACGGTACATTGACCTGAACTAATTTTGTTTTTACGCATAGGCAGTAAAACCACATCAACCAGTTGTTATGGTTACATGTTGAAATAGTTCGAACTGAATAAGTTTGATGTGTGTGGCCTTTTGCATTACAGAAAAAAAACGGGGTCGGAACTGACCCCGTTTTTTCATCCTTCATCTTTCATCCTTCATTCTTCATTTGCCCATTCGTCAAGCAACCGCATTACCTCGTCATAAGTATCCCTGGATATCTGCGGGAGACCGCCTAAAATCCTTTCGGCTTCACGGAAGCCTTTTTCAATGGCAGCCCTCAGTTCGGGCAGTTTGGACTTGTCGCCGCCAGACAGTGCCTTGGCGAAGTCCACGATCCTCGTGCTGACAGCCTTTACCCCCAGTTCGCCATCCTCGGACAGCAGTTCCTCGGCTTCAGCCCTGGCGGTTTCGTCAACAACAAGTTGTTCCTTACCTGACAGGACATTTTCATACTTCTTGCCCTGTCGTACGATAAGCTGCTCAACTATTGCCCTGAGCGACTCGTATGTTTTCCCGGCTTCTTCCCAAAGCCTGCTTATCTCATTTGTATTTCTTCTCGACGCCGGTTTGGAATATGTGGCATTCTGGGCTTTCCTGTTACCCAGTTCGAGGATAGCCGCTGTTTCATCTTTCTGTACGATATTATTTTCTGCGGATTTTTTCTCATTCGTGAATAAAGTCTGAGACCTGTCTGAAGAGTTGATTGAATTGATCATATTAATTCCCTCCCTGGAATCAAAATACATCCATATGTGATATATATCGGCATATTATTAGATAAGCATGAGCAGTAAATCAGGAATAGAGATAAAAACTGACATGAATATTAGTTGCCGCTTGACGGCAGACAATCAAAAGCACAACAACAGTATGTTGTGCTTCATTCTGCTGCCCTTTGTGAACTCCTGGCTGCACAGTTCCGTGATCTGATCTACTGCCGAACTGTCTATATTGTCTGTGAATACTTTTGCGGTATTGTATTTGCCCTTGATTTCGAACATTTTCCTTCGATCCGGATCTGAACGCTTTCATGTTGATGTTACCCGCAAAACGACGCGCCCAAATCCACAATGTATCATCAATGCGTCATTTCGCCAGTCTATTGCCACTCGCAGGTTGCCGGCGGCTTGCTGGTCACATCATACAGGACGAACTCGATCTCGCTGAAGCTGGATTCTATCTTCTTCGTCAGTTCACGTATAACATCCCTGCTCTCATCTTTTCCAATAAATGCAGGCCTGCCGGTCATGAAATCGTTCGTAATGAACGTTCTTATGGCTACTGAATAGCGCTTTTCTATGCCAACAGGCAGCAGTACGGCGAACGACTGGCTTATGCGTTTCGCATCGAGCGAAGAAGTTACGATATGGTCAACTTCCCTCAGCAAGTCTACGTTTTCCTTGTTTATATACATTTCGTAAGCTTTGATCTCGCCGTCCAGGTTTGTCTTGTTAAGGATGTACGCTACTCTGTTCACTGAGTGGACATTGTTCGTAATGTCCTTTGAGAGTTCATATACTTCATTCCAGCCAAACTCTGTCCCGTGTCCCCACAGAACTGACAAATGCCTGTAACTCCTGCAGTCTCCCTGGACCCCGACGGTTTTTACAGGCAGTATCTTACCTCTGTGTACTGTCTTTGAATCGACCAGCAGGTTGTTGAATTTCCTTGCATCCTCTTCATCCACAGTATTGCTCCCGTCATTGCAAGGAAATTCAACAACCT
>JAAZKL010000104.1 GCA_012799845.1 Clostridiaceae bacterium | reverse complement strand
TGCCGTTAGTGCTTATTATGCTTTTTATGTTCCCGAGGCCGTATGGGCTGTTTATCTCTATGTCGTTTGTCGCTTCGACCGAATAGCCGTCATTGATGGTGCCATGTATCGTAACATAGCCGTCGAATTTTATGTTTCCTGTGGCGACTCCGGCATCGCCGTTTATTTCCAGGTGATTGGATACGCTGATCCTGCCGTCGACATAGTTGACAGCGCCGTTGATTTTTGATACAAGTGTTGTTTTGCCTTTTGTGTGTACTTCAGCGACCGTCTTTTTATCGTAGTTCAGCGGCGCTGTTTTCCCCTTTATCGGTTCGATCTCTTTGCCCAGTACATTTCTGCCAGGTTTGCCGTCCGTTGCCTCTATACGTTCTCCCAGCCAGTCACCCGGCTTGACCCTGTTTATGAGCTTCATTTCGTAGAAATCGACTCTGCCGCCTTTGCCGACCTGCGGTTTAGCTTCAGTCAGCTCGTACATCCGTATGACCGCATCAGCGCCGTCTTCGGCCGGTATGCCGCGGACTGCCGTATATGTATGGAAAGGCTCGGGATCGCCATCCAGGAAGTCGAGATTTATGCCGAATACAACCCCGTTGCTTTTCAGCAAAGCCGCCACTTCGCTTTTGAGCCGTTCTTTGCCGATCAGGGACAGTTCTTCTTTTGTCATATAAAATGTGATATTTGCAGTCAGTGCATCAGGGGATATGTCAAGATGTATCCTGTTTCTGAACTCGCCAATTTTTTTGGGACCTGACGGGGCAACGAGCAGCATGTTTCGGAGTGTGTCCATGCCCGTGATCGCTACCTGGGGATATTTTTGCAGAACGGGGTACAGTTGTTCAGGCCGGAAACCTCTTTTGTATGTTTCCGCTAGAACGTCGTTATTCATAGTGAAGATTTTCACATATTCGTCTTTATATATGACATTATCCCCGTTCACGTACACACCCCCCTGCTGCTTTGGTTTCGAAAATTATGAGTACTCGGCTTTGCTTCGGATCGGAGATGTCGCTTCATGGTGTAATAAAATGGTATCCTTCACTATATTATTACCCACTATTTTGCTCTTTCATTTAATATATCGGCCAAATGGGAGACTATTGATAACATAATTATTTTTGACATGATTCATATTATTCTTATGAGGCTTTGAATTTTTGATATTCATACCAATGAGCAATGGAGATGATTGAACTGAGATACGACGGGAAAATGGTTTGTTTTATGGCAGTGATATATTCGGCAGTAATGGGTTTGGTTTTTTCTCCGATGGGATCTTTGGCCACAGCCGGAGTTCCGTTCAGGATTTCTGTGGGTGCGCTGGCCGAAGCTTCAGCAGGCATTTCAGCCGGCGGGATTTCGACAGAGGCTGCAGCCGGCAGAGTTTTAGCAGAGGCTGCGGTTGGCGGAGCTTCAGCAGAGGCTGCAGTCGGAAGAGCTTCAGCAGAGGCTGCGGTTGGAGGGGCTTCAGCAGAGGCTGCAGCCAGCAAGTCGTCTGACACATCTTCAACTGGCAAGATCCTGGCCGGGACTTCAACGGGAGTATTGGATGCAGGCGTGGATCCGCCTGCGATAAATGCTGTGGCAGCGGTCGTAGTTGAGGAATCGACGGGAAGGATACTGTATGAGAAAAACGCCCTTGCGAAACGTTCGATAGCGAGCACGACGAAAATCATGACAGCCCTCGTCGCTCTTGAAAACGCCAATGTCGAGGATGTGGTGGTAATAAGCAAAAGAGCGGCGAGCATAGGCGGATCCGTTGCACATTTGAGGCAGGGGGAAAGGTATACCCTGAAGGAGCTGTTATATGCACTGCTGCTGACATCGGCCAATGATGCAGCTATTGCTATAGCCGAGCATGTTGGCGGCTCCGTGGAAGGATTTGCGGTGATGATGAATAAAAGAGCCAGGACTTTGGGCGCTGTCAACTCAAACTTCGTGACTCCCCATGGCCTGGACAGGGAGAATCAGTATTCGACGGCATACGATGTGGCGCTGATAACGATAGAGGCCCTGAAGCATCCACTATTCCGTGAAATAGTCTCAACTGCGAGCTCATATATCCCTGGCCGTAATCTTTACAATACCAACGAACTCCTCGGGGCATACCCCGGAGCAGACGGAGTCAAGACCGGATACACAGGCAAAGCGGGCAGATGCCTGGTAACGACGGCGAAAAGGAACGACATGCGGCTTATTTCAGTGGTGCTGGGCTCGCCAACCAGGAGCGCGCGAGCTGAGGCTTCAAGGAAACTGCTGGACTACGGGTTCGATAACTTCAGCATGTATAAGCTGATGAGCAAAGGTGAAGCTTATGTGAAGATACCGGTTTACAGGGGCATCGCAGAGTATGTCGCCCTGAAAGCGGACAAGGACATCGTGCTGCCGCTTAGCCGGAAGGAGGCTGAAGCACTGACGGTAAGGGAGCATGTTCCTGACATCGTCGACGCTCCGGTGTATGCCGGGTCAGTATCCGGATATGTGGAATTCGTACTGGACGGCAGGGTGCTTGCACAAAATATGCTTACGGTTGGTGAAGACATACTGAAGACAAATTACCTTGATTACCTGGGCCTTATCATAAATACCTGGGGAAGGCTGATGCGGGGAGGGATATTTACAAGCCTCTGAACACTTCCGGAGCCTGCTTTTTGGGGTACTCTCTTTTAGGGGACAGTCCTCAATTTTCTTAGGGGACAGTCCTCAACTTTTTTAGGGGACAGTCCTCGATTTTCTTAGGGGACAGTCCTCGATTTTCTTAGGGACAGTCCTCAACTTTTTATTATTTCCCAATAACTACCATTTTATCGCATTATGGTGTATTATATTCATACATGTTATATATTGGAAGTATGAGGAGATATTTGCCAGATGAGGTCTTTTGTGAAAAAGTATTATGATACCGGAGAAAGAGGCAGTATTACGGTGGAAGCCTCGATCATAATACCACTGGTGGTCCTGTCCATAGCTGCGGCTTTCTATATCGGCATGCTCCTTTACCAGAAAGCTCTACTGCAGTCAGCAGCCGAAGAAGCGGCCGAAGCCGGTGCGGCAGTGTTGGTATCGGGCACTGCTGAGCTGGGATCATACAGGCCTGACCGCGAATCGGACGGCTTCAGGCTGTACAGGCGGTTATACGACAGCGACCGGGAGGCCGGACTGAGGAAAATAGAGGAATATGCGGTGTCACTGGCATCACGCAATGAACTGATAAAACATGCAGACATCACAGCGGAAGCAACTGTCAGGGATCATATCGTATACCGGAAGCTGGAAGTCAGCCTTTGCAAATACTGCAGCATACCCATGGGAAAATTCATGAGAATATTCGGAGGCAGTGAAAGGGTCAGGATCTCAGCGAAAGCTGCTGCGACCGTCAGCGAGCCCGCAGAACTGATCCGGAACGTTGATTTCATTATTGATCTCGAAAAAAAGCTGGAAGAAAAATTTCCCGGATTGAAGAAAGCAGGCGATAAAATCAGGGAAACGATGAATGACCTTAAGAAAAGGCTTGAGCGGTTTGCAGACTGAGGCGGATATTGGTTTGATAAGCACAGACAGAGGCGGACGGCGATCAATACGGCTGCCGACAGGTGCAGATACCGGGTGAGGCGGTTATTGACAGGGGCCGGTACCGGGTGAGGCGGTTATTGACACGAGTGAAAACTGGCTTATGCAAAATTGTTTAATACTCATTTGTTTTGGGGGCAGAAAGTGAGAAAAGGTGTATCCGGTCAGGTAACAGTATTTTCTGCGATCATTATGGTTGCCGTGTTGATTCTGGCGGGTTTGCTTGTCGACGCGGCAAGGATAAGCGTGGGACGCAGAATCGTGAAAAGGTCTGTCGGTATGGCGGCGCGTTCCCTGCTTGCGGAATACAGCAGCAGGCTTAAGGATGATTACGGCCTGTTTGTCATGTCGGTTCCAGAAAAATATGAGCTCCAGGACAGGTTCGAAGAGTACCTCGCCAGCAACCTGGGCATTCCCTGCGATGAGGATTTTTATAACGGGAGCGCCGATCTCTTTGGGTTCAGGATAGAAAGAGCAGATGTGACCCCAATTTATAACCTGAGCGAAAACAACATAACCAAAAAGCAGATTTTGGAGTATATGAAGTACAGGGCTCCGACGGAACTCGTCGAAGGCTTTATAAGCAAGCTTACTGCCATGAAGGATGTCGGAAAGATGTCGGATGCGTACAGGCAGAAAGTCGGAATAGATAAGCTGCTTGGCAGTATGGACAAATCCCAGCAAAAACTGAAGAAATTCATCGACGGTTCAGGCGACGGCCAGGATAAATTCGTCAACTGCTTCAACAGCAATGATTGCTGGGTGTCGGCTTTCAATGAGTTCAATTCGCTGACCGGGACACTGGCGGATATCGAGAACAGCCTTGGATCATTGGAAAACAGCATAAAAAGTGTTGAGCAGCAATTAGCTGATTTGAAGAACGCTGCAGGCAAAAACGGGACAAACCGGGCAGACAAAAACGGGACAAGCCGGACAGGCAATAACGGGTCAAGCCGGGCAGGAAGCGGTTCGGACTGGTCTGAGAACGGCACATCAGGTCTTGTTGGCGGAGATGAGACAGAAATAGACATCAGAGATGATTTGAAGCGTGAACTGGACAGTTTGAAAAAGGAACGCGGGCAGCTTGACAATACCAGGAGAGATACAATAAACAAACTGAACGACCTCTGGAACAGGATAAGAAATCCCCTGACATCCGACTTTATCAAATCAAATAAGGCAGCGATGGACGAAATATCAAAAATAGCACAGAAGGGTGAAAAAGCGCAGCTTTTAATAGCGGAACTGGAGAAATTCCTTGACGACAACTTTTCGGATGGAGAAGGCGAGTTTTCAAAAGGGTTTAAAGAGCAAATAAACACTGAACTTTCCGAAATCAAGGAACTCATCCTGGAAGGACAAAAAGCTGCAGCGATGATGGAGAAAATCTGCGGCAACATATCGACTCTTGAGGAAATCGTCCAGAAAATGGATGAGATAAAGAGAAGCTGCGGGGGCGCCCTTCCGGCAGATGGGCTCCCACAGGAATTGATAAGCCTGGTCAGCAGTTACACGGGCATCGATTACGACTATTCCAGGCCGGAGAAGGGCGATCGGAAGGATGATCCAAGGAAGGGAAAGGCTGATGAGGTAAAGGACTTTATATACGAAAAACTGCTGAAGGATGTAAATTACGAGGCTGCAGGTGTTGCAAAAGAGGGCCTGCCCTCATACACAAAGGTAATAACAGAAAATTTCGAAGAAAGGGACATGGAATTTATTGGAAGCGCGTCTGCGGTGTCGGCCGCAGGCGGAGCCGGAGCGAAGGGAGTTTCGTACAACGGCGATTTTGGCAATGTGGGCAATGATGTTGATCTGTATGACGAGGAAAGCGAGTTCCAGGAAAATGTACTCGGCTTTATTTCTGATATTGGGAGCCTTGCTTCCGACCAGGCCGTTGCTTTGAGGGACAGCATCTATATAAATGAGTACATTATGGGCACGTTCAAGAATTCTGTGCCGGTGCTTGTCGACGGAGCCGGGACGGTAAAGGATACAAATCTGCACGGAGTCGAGAAAGAGAAAATCGAAACTTTTTACGACAGTGAAGTCGAATACATACTCCATGGCCAGCCTTCACAGAAAATGAACAACATTATGACGAGGGGAGAACTGCTGCTTGTCAGGTTCGGTCTCAATACGCTGCATGTCTATACTGATCCGGCGAAAAGGACAAAGGCGGCGACAGTAGCGACTGCTGTGGCAGGATGGTGGACAGGGGGCGCCGGGATACCGGTGATCTCGAATCTCATAATGGCCGGGTGGGGAATGGGCGAAGCAGTGATCGACGTGGCGGACCTGATGAAGGGCAAGTCTGTGCCGATCTATAAAATGAAGGGCGACTGGAGGCTCGATATCGGAATATCTTCTCAAACAGGCCCGAAGACTGACAGGCGGTTTTACTTCAATTACCATGATTACCTGAGGCTGTTTCTTCTTGCGGTGAGTGAAGATACGAAGCTCAGCAGGATAGAGGACCTGATCCAGCTTAACTATTGCAAGGCAGGAGGAAGAAATGACTTCAGGATGTCGGATTGCCGCACCTGTGTCCGGATCGAGGCGGAGGTTTCGATGAAGTACCTGTTTATTACCCAGCCTTTTGTACAAAAAGAAATAAAGACCGGTGACGGAAGATACCTTTACAAGGTGCTTATATATGAGGGATATTGAGGAACATGGACCGGTTTGCAGCCGGGTTTTGGGCGTCAGTTCAATGATTTACAGGGCAAATATGGATGGTGTGAGGGAAGCGGCAGGGGAAAGCTTAAGAGGAGATGCGATAGGAACTGTATGGGGAGCTGCAAGAGGTACAGCGACAGAAACAATAAGATCAGCAGCAAGGGGAGCGGCGACCCTGGAAGCGGCTATAGTGCTTCCTTTACTCCTGTGCGCATTTTTCTCTGTTGTATTCCTGGTCAAAACGGTCTATACTTACAGCCTTATACAGCATGCTATATCAGAGACAGCAACGGAGATAGCATCCGCAGGATATATATATCATATCAGCGGGATAAGGGATCTGCACGATATAGTCAGGGACACTATAAATGACAGGACGGACCTTCTGAAAGATCAGGCTGAAAGCGTTGTTGATGCGTATGGTTACTTGTGCGGATCAGGAGCGGACTTATACGGGAATACAGGAGATGGCCCAGGAAGATCGGATCCGACCGGGGATGTGATGGATAAGTTCAGCAGGATTTTTGATTATTCAAGGGATATCGCAGCCGCCCCTCTTGACGAGATCAAAACTATTGCGTGTTTTATTGCCGGCGGAGTCTTTGATGATGTGAAAACACAGCTTTTTATCCCGATAGTCAGGCAATATATGAAAAAGCACCTGGTAACCGAAGATATCACCGACGTTGACGAAAGGCTGCGTTATCTGAATATTGTCAACGGGTTCAGCGGCTTAGACTTCAGTGGATCCTCATTTCTTTCGGACAGAAGCGAGGATATCGATATTGTCGTACGATACAGGATAAGGCTGCCGTTGCCGGTGAATTTTGCAGGAGATCTGGAAATCGTTCAGAGAGCAAGGGCGAAGGCGTGGCTGGGAGGAGATACGAAAAAGGGTGTGCTTGGAGAAGACGGGGATACATCCACAGCTGACGATGACATATGGTCGCTGAGCAACTTCCAGAGGGGATTGAAATTGCGGCGGATATTCGGAGCAAATCTGCCAAACAGCTTTCCTGTGATCGCAAGGTATGAAGCCGGCAAGGCAGTAATGATCAAAAGTATGGATCTGACAGCTGCCAGCTATCAGAAAGGCAGCACAGCTGAAAAAACACTGAAAGGATATCTGAAGGAACTGAAAGAGTACCAGGGACAGGATAAGCCATGGGGCAGAGACGGTATTGTGATCAGGAGAGATGATATGAGGCAAAAGGAACTGATACTGGTAATTCCAAAAAACAAGCTGTCAGACGGAAATGAAGCATTGTTGAACGATATCGTCAGATATGCCGATTCGATGGGGATAAATATGATTATCGAAAGGTATGGCATGAAACGCATGGAAGACAGTGCGGACGAAAGCATTGATGAGGGATAAGATATAAGATATAAGATATAAGATATAAGAAATAAACGCACGGTTGCTGCAATAAGTATTGCATTTGATTCAATTGTGTAGTAAAATAAGTAAAAATTTAATAGATGAGGAGAGATGAGATAAGATGAGCAAGCAGAGCAAGAATGATGTAATCAAGATCACCCTTGAAGAGTCTGAGATCCCAAGGCAATGGTATAATATCGTTGCCGACATGCCTAACAAACCCGCTCCGTATCACAATCCAGTTACCGGTGAATTGCTGCAGCCTGAGGACATGAAGGCTATCTTTCCTGATACCCTTATAGCCCAGGAGGTGTCTGTCGAAAGGTACATCGAGATACCTGACGAAGTCCGTGAAATATACAAGCAATGGAGGCCTTCACCGCTGTACAGGGCAAGGAACCTCGAGAAGCTGCTCGATACGCCGGCACGGATATACTACAAATATGAAGGCTCCAATGCAACCGGAAGCCACAAGCTGAATTCCGCCATGGCGCAGGCTTATTACAACAAGAAGGCAGGAATAAAGCGTCTTGCAACAGAGACGGGCGCTGGGCAGTGGGGTAGTGCGTTGAGCATGGCATGCAGCCACTTCGGCCTTGACTGTACTGTTTACATGGTTAAAGTGAGCTATCAGCAGAAGCCCTACAGACGTTCATTCATGGAGACTTTCGGGGCGAGTGTCTATGCGAGTCCGACCAACCTGACACAGTCCGGCAGAAGGATACTTGAGGAAGATCCGGAATCGACCGGCAGCCTGGGGATCGCCATAAGCGAAGCTGTTGAGGATGCAGCTACCCATGACGATACCAATTATTCCCTGGGAAGCGTCCTGAACCATGTATGCCTGCATCAGACGGTCATTGGACAGGAAGCCAAAGCCCAACTGGAGAAGGTCGACGAATATCCGGATGTCGTCATAGCCTGCTGCGGCGGCGGAAGCAATTTCGCGGGCATTGCGTTCCCGTTCCTCCACGACAAACTTACGCAAGGCAAGAAACTGCGTGCTGTCGCTGTTGAGCCTGCTGCGTGCCCGACGCTTACAAAAGGTGTATTCGCTTTTGACTACGGCGACACTGCAAAAATGGCTCCCATCGTAAAAATGTACACGCTGGGGCACGACTTCGTGCCGGAAGGCATACACGCCAGCGGACTTAGATACCACGGAGCTTCTGGCATTGTCAGCCAGCTTTAT
>JAAZKL010000103.1 GCA_012799845.1 Clostridiaceae bacterium | reverse complement strand
TTCCGGATCTCTTCCTCATCGTATCCGAACTCTTTAAAAACATTCCTGTACTGCCCGGTATAAAATGCTCCCTTCATTCTCTCCATCCTCCGTTCAGACAAAAACAGCCCATTAGAGAACCAGGGCTCTTTTTATGAATTATGTGATTATATAACCATGTCATCCTATTTCCGAGGATATGTCAAGCTCGACAGTATCGTCACCGATCAGTAGGGGAACACAGATGGTCGTCATCCTGCTTTGGGAAATGTGGATGTTTTCCCCCGTCACCAGCGACGGCGGCGTTATGTCGATGTGTATTCCCCTGTTGTACAGTATCGTCGCCGCATTTCCCATGATCATGTTCGCCAGTTCTGAGATGGCGCTTTTGGACATATCATCCAGTTCTGTCACGGGCATGCCCATCATCATGTTGGAAGCCAGCTTCAGGCCGAAGTCTTTTCTCATCGAGAAATTCGCCTGTCCACGGATCTTTCCGGTTAAACCCACCATAATTACGATGTCTTCACTTCTGTAGGGTGAAGTCTTGAGATAAACTTTTCCCAATTTTGCTTCCATCGATGCTATTTGTCTTAATACTGCCTGACTTGCTTCGATAAATGGATTGATATACTCTATATTCATTTGTAAACCTCACATATATGCAATAATTTCTGTTGGGTTTATTTTAAGTATTCTATATTTGAAAACAAAATCCTTCCTTATCCGATTTTTTTCACACTTTTCTGACAAAATTTCGCACGGGCATGCTCTCAACTCCAGGAATCTGCTTCCCGCTTCCGGTTTCATCTTTGACTGCACGGTCTGCTTCCGGCTTCCGGTTTTGAATACGACATTTGAAATCAGCTTTTTACCTTCAGCCCCTGATTCTCATCTTTCTGCCGGCGACTGATATTTTCAGCCTTTGCCCCAGGTTACGGCATCAGCTCTTGGCTTTAGGCTTGAACGCGACAGCCGCCAGGTATGAAAAGAAAACGGCAGCGGCCACACCTGCGGCAGTAGCCCGGATACCGCCGGTAAATGCGCCCAGAAGGCCATACTTGTCGACATCCTTGAACGCACCTTTGGCAAGGCTGTACCCAAATCCTGTCAACGGGATCGTTGCGCCGGCGCCTCCGACTTCCGCGATGCCCTGGTATATGCCCAGCCCTGTCAGCACTACCCCGAGCGAAACAAAGAGAACCAGTATCCTCGCCGCTGTCAGCTTAGTCCTGTCTATCAGTACCTGCCCCGCCGCACAAATCAGTCCTCCTATGACAAAAGCGTTTATATACTGCAGTATCGTCTGCCGCATCATTGATTACCTCCTCTTGAACTCTCTATTGCTACTGCATGGACTATGCACGGGATCGACTCGCCCTGCTGGACGCTGGTGGGGCTCAGTAATGCTCCCGTAGGCACGAAGAGTATCCTGTTCAGCTTACCTTTCCTGAGCCTGTCATACAGGAACCCGGCAAAAACAACCGCCGCACAGCCGCAGCCGCTTCCTCCCGAATGTACATCCTGCTTCATATCATAGATCATGAGCCCGCAGTCATTCAGAAGGCGGCTGATACGTATGCCGTTGGAAGAAAGCAGGTCATCGAGTATCCTCTTTCCGACCGCGCCCAGATCGCCTGTCACGACCATGTCGTAATAGTCCGGAGGCAGGCCTGTATCCTCAAAATGGGCATAGATCGTGTCAGCGGCAGCCGGCGCCATGGCAGCGCCCATATTGTTCTGGTCTTTTATACCCATATCCACTATTTTGCCGGTTGTTATCCTGGTAATATAAGGCCCGTTTCCTTCCAACGATAAAATCAGGCCTCCTGAACCTGTCACTGTCCACTGTGCCGTGGGAGGTCTCTGGGATCCCAATTCCAGCGGAAACCTGAACTGTTTCTCGGCCGAGCAGAAATGGCTCGACGTGAGGCATGCCACATTGAAGGCGAATCCTCCCTCTATCAGGGCTGCTCCCAGCTGCATGGCCTCTCCTATGGTCGAACATGCGCCATATATACCGAAAAAGGGCAGGTTGGATTCGCGAATGCCGAAGCTCGCTGCGATACACTGGTTCAGCAGATCACCAGCGATAACGAAGTCCAGTGCATCCATAGCCAGGGACGCTTTAGCGGTGACCTTTGCAAGCACTTCCCTCATAAACTTGCTTTCTGCCTTCTCCCAACTATTCTCGCCCCAGAATTCGTCATCCACAGCCTGGTCAAAATAATCGGCGAGCGGCCCCTTCCCTTCCTTGGGCCCGACGATGGATGCCGCTGCATTTATGGAGGGAGGGTTCTGCATTCGAGATGTCTGTTTTCCAACTTTCTTCTCCAGCATGCACGTTTCTCCTTTACTGCAAATGTTGTTTCTGTAGATGGAATCTCTGCAAATGTGATCACTGCAAATGCAGTCCCTGTAATCACAGTTGCGGATGTCAGTGTTTTATCAGGTAATGGATTATCCCGACGATGATGGACATGGAGATCCCATACACCAGGACGGGACCGGCTATCAGGAACATCCTGGCGCCTATCCCGAGAACGTATCCTTCGCTTTTGTATTCTATTGCAGGTGACGCAACGGAATTTGCGAATCCGGTGATCGGCACTATTGAACCGGCCCCTGCAAACCTGCCCAGGTCATCATAAATATTCATGGCCGTGAGCGATACTCCCAAAAATATCATTACTATCGATGTGAGCGAAGATGAAACGTCCTGGTCAAACCCCATCTGTCTGAAGGAATTCATGAAGAACTGTCCTATCACACAGATCAGGCCGCCTACAAAAAAAGCCCTCAGTGTATTCCTCAATGTTTTGGAATCAGGGGACACCTTGTCGACATATTTTCTGTAATCATCCTTTGTCATAACATGCTGCACAGGCTGTCTCCCCCTTCATCAGTCATATTCATCACAAAAACTCCCTTCGACGGGACCTTGCTGCTCCTGGCCGAGATCATGAACCAGATCACGGCTGCCAGGATAATAATGAGAAGGATAGCAAAAAGCACCTTGTACCTGTTTAAAATGATCAACATGCCATACACTCCGATTTGCTCAGTATTTTATTTTTATTATTGGAACATTAAAAAAAAGTATGCAGAGAAATGATTCTTTTATCGTCACTTGATACTTATACGGTTCCGTATGTCCTCCAGGATCTTTTTTTCGATCCTTGAAACCTGGACCTGCGAAATACCCAGCATCCTGGCTATCTGGACCTGGGTTTTTTCCTTGAAGTATCTCAGTATTATGATCTGCTTCTCTCTTGGCTTCAATGTATCCATTACTTCCCTGAGCGCGATCCTGTCTATGATATCCATCTCATCGTCATTGCAGCTGTCGTTGAGCTTGTCGATAAGCAGCAGCGATGTGTTGTTGCCCTCATTAACCGGACTGAAAAGAGATTCCGGTGAATGCCCTGCTTCGATAGCCATCACAAGTTCTTCCATCGGTATGTCGAGACGCTGCGCCAGTTCGCTGACCGATGGCTCCCTCCCCAGTTCCCTGACCAGAATTTCTTTAATTATCCGTACCTTGTTGGACACTTCCTTCAGCGATCTGCTCACCTTTATGATGCCGTCGTCCCTGAGGAACCTCTTTATCTCGCCTATGATCATGGGAACGGCATACGTGGAGAACCTCACATCATATGTCGTATCAAACTTGTTTATTGCCTTGATGAGCCCGATACATCCTATCTGGAACAGGTCTTCGGTCTCGTGCCCCCTGTTCTGGAACCTGCGCACGATACTCCAGACAAGCCCTATATTGTTTTCCACAAGCTTGCTCCGGGCAAGCCTGTCACCTTCCCTGGCCAGCAGGATGAGCTCCGTCGTGTCTTTGTCTTTATATGCATCTTTACTGTTATATGTATCCCCGGTCATATGGCCAAACTATCCCCCGTCCGCGATATCATCATTCGTGCGTGTCATCATGTACATAACAAGTATTTAATAACATTATTGCCAATATATTACTGTTTCATGCAAAAAAATTAATCGTGCCTGCTTTTCCGGAACGAAGAATCACTGCTATTCATCAAGCTGTTATTTCCTCTCCGAACTGAATGTCTTGTATAGTGTGACTGTCGTTCCCTTTCCCGGCTCCGACCTGACCCTGACCATGTCCATGAAGCTTTCCATGACGGTGAACCCCATGCCGGAACGCTCCATTTCCGGTTTTGAAGTATACAGCGGCTGCATGGCCTGCTCGATGTCCTCTATACCCTTGCCTTCATCCGATATTTCTATCTCCACGCTTCTTTCATACAGGCGGCACACCATCCTGATGGTGCCGATCATGTCCTCATAACCATGTATGATCGCATTCGTGACGGCTTCAGACACCGCCGTCCTCACATCCGCCAGCTCTTCTATGGTAGGATCGAGCTGAGAGACGAAGGCGGCTGCCACCACCCTCGCGAAAGCTTCGTTGCTCGATTTGCTCAAAAACTCAAGTTTCATTTCGTTAACAGGCTGCATATGATTTTCTCCCCTTCAGATTCACTTAACAAAAAAACACGTCCGCCCCGAAGAACGTTTAAAATACGACAGTCGCCGCGAAGTATATTTGAAATATGGCACCATTGCAAAGGACACATAATATTTGGCAACTGCCGCGAACGGCATAGAACAGCATATGACAGTCATGCGCCTGGAAGCGCCCTGAGGGCATCATCCGGTTTATCGTACACGGACATGAGTTTTAGTACCCCCGACATCTCAAGTATCTTCAGGATCCTCCGGTTCCTGCAGATGACCGCCGCCTTTCCTCCAAGCCTCCTGATGTTCGCATACCTGCCCACCAGAACGCCGATGCCGGAGCTGTCCATAAAGCTGAGACCTGTCAGGTCGAATATCACGTCCCTGGTAGTGGCCTTGAGCAGTTCACTTTCGATCCTGTTGCGGGCATACTCTGCGAAGTGGTGGTCCAGTTCGCCGGAAAATGCTACTATCAAAGTGGACCCCTTTTTTGAAAACCTTATCTCCAATGCCATCCCTCCGAAAATTCCTTTGCATTGCCGTCCATTGCGTTACTGCATAATGCTTTACTGAATAATGCGTTACTGCATAATGCTTTACTGTATAATTCTTTAAGCATCCGGAATTTCCTTCAGAGAAATATGGTAATATTTGTAATTTCGCTGTGATTTTTTCTCTCTAATTGCGACAAACTTCTTATGTCAAACTTTAACGGATCATCCCGTATCACCGGGTCATTCTTCCCCGGCGCCCTTCTCTTTCCGGTCAGAATGTCCCGCTCTGTGCTTTTCTGCTATCCTGTCGAGCTTCCTGAGCCTGTGGTTCACGCCGGACTTCCCGAGAGGCGGATGCAGCATCTGGCCCAGTTCTGTCAGGTTCAGGTCTTTGTGTTCCAGCCTCAGTTCAGCAATCTCGCGCAGGCTGGCCGGCAGTTTGTCCAAACCGATGTTTTCAGCAATATACAGGATGTTTTCCACCTGCCTGACCGAGGCATTTACAGTTTTGCCAAGGTTGGCAGTCTCACAGTTGACTATCCTGTTCACATTGTTGCGCATGCCCTTGAGGATGCGTACGTTCTCCAGTTCCATCAGGGCCCTGTGGGCGCCGACCACATTCAGGAAGTCCACTATATTTTCACCTTCCTTCAGGTACGTCACATAGCTTCCCTTCCTGGTGATGGTCCTTCCGTTCAGCCCGTAAAAGCCCATCAGGCGTCTGAGTTCATCGGCCTGTTCGCTGGTCCTGGATGTAAGCTCCAGGTGGTAAGTTTTTTCCGGATCGCTGATGGAACCTCCCGCCAGGAATGCTCCGCGCAAAAACGCCTTGACGCAGCACTGGCTCTGCTGGTCGATCTTCCGTACCAGCACCAGTTCGCACCGGCCGTTCTCAGTCACTGTCGCCATGCCGGTCTTTTCAAGCAGATCGCCGGAGCCCGCCGCAGATGTTATAAAGAGCATATATGATACATGCTTCTTGAGTTTCCTGCTCTTGCGGATAGTCACCTCAGGCATGATGCCGCAATATTTTCTTATGCTGCTGTATATCCAGCGGGCAAATGCCGCATTTTCCGTGGTTATCCTTATGTTGAACCCGTCCCCCGGCACCGGTGCTGCCGCGCCGTTGAGCCACACTACCGCGGCAAGCTCCGACAAAACACAGCAGTCATTCATATTTTCCAGTCTGCACAGTTCGTTTTTTACTGTCGATGAGAAAGACACTGCCCAACACCTCCCGTTCCGGACATATGGTCCGGCACATGTTCAGTATACGCCCGAAGCACCTCAGCCACTCTCCACGCCTGTGCGATACAGCCCCTTGGGATCAGCGGCTCATCACCGTCGAATATTTCGGAAATGTTCCCGAGGCAGGCATGGCGTAAATGGTCGATAAAGGGCTCGATGAATTTCGCAGGCATATCGGCGTAAACCGGTTCACTGCCGAATGCCCTTGAAAACGCCGTTATGAAGTGGCCGATCAGCCATGGCCATACAGTTCCCTGGTGATATGCCGAGTCCCTTTGAAATACGTCGCCCGCATAGCGTCCCCTGTACTCCTCCGAGCCCCGCGAAAGAGTCCTGAGGCCGTATGCCGTGTACAGCTCCTTCCAGACCTTCTCAACCACCTGCCGTGCCATGGGCCCGTCAATTACCGGATGGGAAAGGCTCACAGCCAGGACCTGGTTCGGCCTGACCCGCCTATCCCTGGTTTCGCCGTTCACAACGTCGTACAGGTAACCGCCTTCTTCATACCAGAAGGCCCTGGAAAAGCTATTCTTCACACCGTCAGCGATGCGTCCGTACCTGCCGGGATCATACCCGAGCATTTCGGATACATGTTCCATTACCTTCAGCGCATTGTACCACAGCGCGTTTATCTCCACAGCCTTCCCGTGTCTCGGCGTGAACACCGTATCGCCCGCCTTTGCATCCATCCACGTCAGCTGTGTATTCTCATTGCCGGCGGTTATCAGCATGTCTTCGTCCATGCGTATGCCGTGGAGCGTGCCGTTTATGTAACTGTCGATTATCTGCAGCATGGAATCATATAACCTGGTCTTTATCAAATCGGTATTGCCGGTTTTCTTCAAATATGCAAAAATAGCTTCAAAGTACCACAAAGCGGCATCGACCGTATTGTAGGCGGGCTCGCCGCCGCCGTCGGGGAACATGTTCGGCACAAGGCCTTGCCTGACATACCTG
The DNA here is from genome assembly GCA_012799845.1 of Clostridiaceae bacterium. GTDB lineage: Bacteria > Bacillota > Clostridia > Acetivibrionales > DTU013 > DTU013. The sequence goes on along the minus strand of JAAZKL010000103.1, from coordinate 6,719 downwards.
CTGTACGTCACAAGGATATCTGCCGCGTCGTCGTATCTGCCCGTCGCCAGCGTCAGCCCCGGCAGCGATATCATCGTATCCCTGCCCCAGTCGGTGAACCACGGATACCCGGCGATGATAGTCTTTGAGCCGGTGGAACGCCTGTATACGATAAAGTGGTCAGCGCTTCTGGCCAGCGCCCGGTGGAAATCGTCCCTGCAGCCGGCGGTCAGCGATCCGATCCTTTTCTTCTCAGCTTCGATGGCCTCCCTGCCGTAACCGGCTTCCAAATACCTCCCCGCACGCCAGCCCGCATGCCCGTCTGTATACCAGCGCTCTTGTCCGAATGTTCCTTCTGTCTGGCCGGCTGAAGATCCTGAGTCTTCGCGTCCAACGGTACATACGAAGCAAAAGCTCGTGTCACTGCCTGCATTCGCCCCTATCGTGAAAATACCGGGTATGTAATGGTCTTCGAAAGCGTGGAGCCCTCTTTCCCTCTCCACGGGATAGTACATGCCCTCAAACCAGCAGCCGTCAACAGCTTCATACCTGATGCTGATGCTGTTGCTGTTGCTGATGCTGCTGTTGTTGCCGACATTGCCGCTGCTACTGCCACCGCTGCCGCTGCTGTTACGGTTACTGCCATTGCTGCTGCACCCGCTGCTGCTGCACCCGATCAGTATCCTTATATCCGTGCCATTAGGCTGTATGACAGTATGGCCTCTCCCGGGTTTTTGGGTGAACCCCATATAATGCTTTGACGAATCACCGTGATAATCCCTGAAGTTCACCAGGGGAGCCACTTTGACTTCGACATCGTCGCTGCCGGTCCTTATGCGGTAATTGATCACCGCAGTGTTTTCGCCATAGACAAGCGCAACTGTTTTTTCAATGAGAATATCTCTGAAACTGTAAGTAAAGACAGGCAACGGTTCCAGTTCAAAGCTTGCCTGAAAAAGATAGCCCGTATTGATATAGCTGCCGGTGGAAAATGACGACAGGCTTGTTTCTTCGCCGTTTATCACGACAGTTTCATGCAGTTGGGACAGGATCAGATGCCTTTCAACCGGCGGCTCCAGCGAGGCGACCAGCAGTCCGTGGTACCTGCGGCTGTTTGCCCCGATTATCGATGAAGAGGCGAATCCGCCAATGCCGTTGGTAAGGAGCCATTCACGCTCGATGCCCCTGTCAAAGCTGCTCCATTCTGATTTGCCGAACCTCATCCGCCCACCCTCCTTCACATATTTCAACTGCCGGCAAGCGGTCCCCTGTTGCCTGCATCACCACAGCATTTCCTTGCCTCCATGCCGTCCAGGGCGGCTTTTATTACAGCTTCCGCAAGCTTCAGAGAATCATGCCTGACAAGATCGTTCCTGAGTGATGCATAATCCCCTTCAATGAGCCTTATACCCGTACCCGCCAGGATCTCACGATCTATCTGCACCTGGTCGGCTCCATCGTTCCGATATTTTTCCCTTATGGCATCAGGAATAACCGATTTGTTGGCGATGCACAGATCGATGATGCCCCCGCAGGAATGGTCCTCCAGCGCCCTTATATGGTCGGAAACACTGTACTCCTCGGTTTCCGACGGCTGAGTCATAACATTGCAAACATATATCTTGAGGGCGCTGCTGTTTTTAATGGCTGAACAGATCCCCCTGACCAGCAGGTTCGGAAGAATGCTCGTATATAGGCTGCCGGGTCCCAACACGACCGCGTCCGCCTGGTTTATAGCATCTATGACTTCGTCGAGCGGTTCTGAGTCCGCAGGTTCCAGGTAGACCCTTTTGATCCTGCATTTATTGAAATATTTGTGCTTTCCGATTTGCGATTCGCCACAGATTATGGTCCCGTCCTCCAGTTCCGCACACAGCGTCACATTATTCAGCGTGACAGGAAGGACCTTACCGGTGACTGCCAGAACGTCGCTCATCCTCCTGACCGCTTCCACAAAGCTGGATGAGATGCCGTCCATCGCCGCCAGGAAGAGGTTCCCGAAGCTCTGGCCTTTCAGCTTGCCATCCTTGAACCTGTACTGCAGCAGCTGTTCCATCAGCGGTTCAGTATCAGCAAGGGCAAGTATGCAGTTCCGTATGTCTCCCGGAGGCAGCATACCCAGTTCCTGCCTGAGTACTCCCGAACCTCCTCCGTCGTCGGCCACGGTGACGACAGCAGTAATGTTTGACGTAAATTGCTTTAGTCCCCGCAGCATTGTGGAAAGGCCGGTGCCTCCTCCGACAGCTACTACTTTGGGGCCCTTCATGAGCAGATCCTCCCGGGGATCGTCCCTGTCGGCTCCCTGCAGCCTGCCGCATTGGCGGCCGTTTTTGCCAAATATTTTTCCCGTGGTTCCCCCGAGCTTCATCTGCCATCACTCCTGCCATCTCTATCAATATCCCTGTGCTCAATGACAGCCTTATACTTCTTCTCTTTCAGGCTCTTCAGCAATTCATCGGCAATAACGACAGAACGATGCCGTCCGCCTGTGCAGCCTATGCCGATCACGAGCTGGGATTTCCCTTCCCTGATGTAGTTGGGGATCAGAAAATCCAGCATCCCATTGAGCTTTTCGCTGAATTCGATGGTCTCAGTCTTCCCTAGTACGTATTTCCTGACATCTTCGTGCTTACCGGTGTGTTTTCTCATGGATTCTATATAATATGGATTCGGGATGAACCTGACGTCAAACACGAGGTCGCATTCTATCGGTATGCCGTATTTAAAGCCGAAGGAAATGATATTGATGATCATCCCGCCAAACTCGTCACTGCTGCCGATAATGCCTGTAATGGCATCCTTGAGCTGCTTGGGGGTCAGATTGGAGGTATCTATGACATAATTCGCACGGTCCTTTATTTTTTCGAGGACCTTTCTCTCTTCCGTGATAGCCTTGTTCAGTCTCCCTTCCTGTGCGAGGGGATGCGACCGCCTGGACTCCTTGTACCGCTTGATGACTACGCTGTCGGAAGCCTCCATGAAAAGTATCTCATATGTGTTGCCTTCTTCCGTGAGGGCGTCAAGCGCAGGAAACAGGTCATTGAGGAGCTCGCCGCCGCGTATGTCGATGACGAGCGCTATCTTGTCCATTTTCCTGTAGCTCTGCGAACATATCTCAGCTATCTTGGGTATCAGCAGCGGAGGAAGGTTGTCGATGCAAAAGAACCCCGCATCCTCAAGATAATTGGCCACAAGACTTTTCCCGGCCCCGGATATACCTGTAATTACTATAAATCTCATCTTCGTATCTCCCCGTTCTTCGCATCTCTGCGTTTCGTTCCGCCGGCGTCCGATCCCGTCCCTGCCGGCGCATTATTGCATGCATCTCAATCCTCGCCTATTATCTTCACTTCTGTTTCGAGCATTACTTCGAATTTCCTGTATACAGCATCCCTGATATGCTCTATCAGCGATATGACATCCCCGGCCGACGCATTCCCCGTGTTGACGATGAAGCCGCAGTGAAGCGCGGAAACCTCCGCCCCGCCGATCCTGTAACCCCTGAGGCCGCAGTCCTGCACCAGTTTCCCGGCGTAATATCCTTCCGGCCTTTTGAAAATACTTCCCGCGCTGGGCATATCAAGCGGCTGCTTTTCACGCCGCCTGGCATTGAAATCGTCCATTTTTTCCTTTATCTCTTTTTTGTCGCCTTTCCTCAGCCTGACGGCGGTTTTCAGCACCACTCCCCCGTCGGCCTGGATGATGCTTGAGCGTTTCCCGAACTGGTGCTGCTCATTGTCAAGAATGCATATGCTGCCATCGGGACGAAGGTACTCGGTCCGGCTTACCACCATCGACATTTCTCCGTCGTATGCCCCCGCATTCATCGTGACAGCCCCACCAAGTGTCCCGGGAATGCCTTCAGCGAACTCCAGCCCTGTCAGCCCGCGTTCCAGCGCTATCCGCGACAGTTTTGAGATGAGTATTCCCGCTTCCGCACTGATTACTTCCCCGTAAACCTCATATCCGCTGACATTGTCGGCCAACTGGATCACTGCGGCCCTGATGCCTCCATCCCGTATTATGAGATTTGTTCCGTTCCCGATTACTATTGCCGGTATGCCGTTCTCTCTGCAGGCCTTTATTACATCAACGGCGCTTCTGATGGTCTCAGGCCTGACGAATACGTCGGCAGGTCCCCCGACCCTGAACGATGTGTGCCGGGACATGGGCTCATCAATGATGACGGCGCCGCTGCCGGGTATTTGCCTGATCAGTTCTGCTGTCTTATGCTTATCCAATCCAGATTCTCCCCGCAATCAAAATATTCATTGCACTACATTGTTATGCTCTGATGCATACTATATACCCTGACATCCTCTGATGCGTACTATATACCCTGACATCCTTTGTTGTGCACGGGCATGCTCAGGTATACGCATTTGCATGTTAATACACACAATATGCACCGATCGCTCCGGCATGCCTGCATGCACCTGTTTGCGCTGCAGTCATTTCAACTCCGCAGCAGCCGCCTTTTTGGCAGCCTTCCTTCTGCTCACGAAGTCCTCGGCCTTTTCCAGGGATGTACTCAATACAAGTTCTCCGGGCATCTGTGCTTCACCAAGTATATCGAGCACCTTGCTGAATTTTCCTATATCATAGCATATATGCGCATCGGTGCCGCAAGTGACACTTACGCCGTATTTTTTGCACTTCCTTACGAACTCCAGGCAGTTCTCGAAAGATCCCTTCCTCACCCTGAAAGAGCCATTGTTGATTTCTATCAGCTTTCCATACTCTCCTGCAGCTTTTACGACCCTGTCGATGTCGACCTGGAATACAGGGTTGCCAGGATGGGCAACTGCGTCAACAAAGGGGTTTTTCAGAGCATTAACCATGCCCTCTGTGTTTTCCTCGATGCTGCCGGGGTTCAGTACGATTTCATGGAAGCTCGCGATCACAAACTCAAGTCTGGACAGTACTTTATCCGGGATGTCGAGGGTGCCGGAAAAATCCATGATGTCAGTCTCCGCTCCCCTGAATATCCTAATCCCTTCTATATTCTGCGGTATGACGCCGAGATTCATGAAATGGACCTCGGTTGAAGCCCCTCTCAAAGCGGGTCCATGGTCTGTCATCGCAATGGCTTCCATCCCATTGATCTTCGCCTGGACGGCATTCTCAGTTATTGTGCTGTATGCGTGTCCGCTCGAAATCGTGTGTGTATGTGTATCTACGACCAGTTCCAAAACAAAACTCCTCCCGTTTCCTTATGCTTTTCCGTATGTTTTACCTTCTGAAATTCCGTATGCTATACCCTTTAAAATGCCGTATATCTTAGTATGCACTGCATTCCCAAGCACCTTACATATTCCGCATGTGCTGTAGTCTACCAAATGCGCATGTCTGTCGAATACTCTGCATTCCTCAAACGTCGTATCTCTTCCGTGTCTGCTGCATTCTCTTAAACTCAGTCGTCGAATTTAAAAAAACGCTCGCTCAAAAACCTCGCCGCGTTGTACCCCATCTTCTTCTGCCTGTGGTTCATCGCCGCCACTTCAACAATGATGGCAAGGTTTCTGCCAGGACGGACAGGTATCACCAGGGACGGTACAGAAATACCAAGGATGTCTGCAAACTGGTCTTCCAGGCCAAGGCGATCGTACATCTTGCCCTCTTTCCACAGTTCCAGATTTATCACAAGGTTAATGCTCTCCTGCATCTTGACAGCGCCCATGCCGAACAGGTGCTTCACATCAACTATCCCTATCCCGCGTATCTCTATCAGGTGCCTTATGTTTTCAGGCGCTGAGCCCAGCAGCGTAGTATCTGAAACCCTCCTGATCTCAACCAGGTCATCCGCGATCAGCCTGTGTCCCCTTTTGACAAGCTCCAGGGCTGTTTCGCTCTTGCCGACGCCGCTTTCCCCAAGGATCAGTACACCTTCGCCATACACTTCAACGAGGACCCCGTGCTGTGAGATCCTGGGAGCCAACATCACATTGAGATAACGGATGAGGCCGCTCATGAACCTGGATGTGATATCCTTAGTCTTCAGGATCGGTATCGAGTACTTCTCTGAAGCCTCCACCATTTCCGGGAACGGATCCTGATCCCTTGCAATGACAAGGCATGGGAATCCTGTGCGAAAATAATCGTCGAGCCTCTTTCTCCTCTCCTGAGGCGACAGGCTCGCAAGGTATGTCATTTCCACCTTGCCTATGATCTGGATCCTGTCTGTGCCGAAATACTCCATATAGCCCGACAGCTGAAGACCCGGCCTGTTCACATCGGATGTGGTGACCTCGATGTCACCTGCAGAATCCGTCATGCAGACCGGTTCCAGGTGGAACTCATCCATAAGCGTTTTGAGCTTTACAGTAAACATCCGCCGCCCTCCGTAATGAAACATAATTTGTTCAGCAACTGCACTGCCGCATATAAATCAGGTTGCCCAAAAACTAACTTTCAGCAACAAACCGCATAGTAGCCGATTGCAAACACCAACTGCGCAATAGCTGATTGCAAACAATTAACTATCCAACAACTGACTGCAAATAACAAACTGCAAAATATCTATCTGCAAACAGCAAGCAGGAGAGATAAAGGCTGCACAGAAAGCACAGCATCATATCAGTTAGATTATATACCAACGAAACGGATTTTTCGAGAGCAATGTGACATACATACGCTAAAGCAACAGATTAGCGGTTAATCACTATTCACCATCAGGCGCCTTGGCTGAGCAATGATCGGTCAAGCCTTGATTTGTGTGTGAATGGTCACGTCCTGATTTG
>JAAZKL010000102.1 GCA_012799845.1 Clostridiaceae bacterium | reverse complement strand
CTTCTCCAACTGCTTTCTGATTCTGTCGCCTACGCTTTTGGCAATGATAATATCCATATCCCTGATCAGTATCAGGAATTCTTCTCCTCCGTATCTCACAGGGATATCGGATTTCCTCACGCACTGCTTGATTATGTCTGAGAAGAGCTTCAGCAGCTTGTCCCCTGAAGCATGCCCGTATGAATCGTTATAGCCCTTGAAATTGTCCAGGTCGAACATCAGGATATTTATCACGGAGTTCCATGCGTCAGCATATGCCACTTCCTCCCTGATCTTCTGGTCAAAATAGTGGCGGTTGGCAAGGCCGGTCAGCTTGTCCGTGCGGGCCAGCCTGAATTCTTTTTTCCTGAGTTCGTCATATCTTTTGACTTCGAAGCTCAGCCTCGTTATGGCGAACGCGGCCAGTATGAACAAAATATCAAATATTATCAGCCTGGACCAGTTGAGCCGGTAATTGAACAGCATACCGGAAAAGAAACAGGATACTGAATAAAGCATGATCGTAAAGCCGGTCATCTTAGCGGTGGCCGGCAGATCATTCCTGATGCCGTACAGGCACAGCGGCAGAAAATAAAATATGTACAGGTCGGAATTTATGCCGCCTGAGAAGAAAATCAGCAGGGATATGGCTGTGATATCGATGTAGAGAAGTGAACCGGCATACTTTTTGCCACTATTGAGGCAGTACACGGTCACCGCACCGTTGTAGACAGCAATAACGGCAAGGGATTCAAGGATAGAGTATCCCTGCGAGCTGAAGCTGCTGCCTGTGATGCTCAGAACAGCACAAAAAAGAAAAACAAGCCAGCGGTAAACCAGCATAATAATAGTGTTCTGGTTCCCGTACCTGCTTCTCTTTACTTCTTTTTGCGTATTTGCCCGGTTCAGTCTTTCTTTATCCAACACTTTTCACCTGCATCATATCTTCATTAGGAACCAGGTTTATCGGGGCGTTGGTCCCTAAACCTGGAATTCGACTTCTTCCTCAACGAGCTCGCCGTCTTTGTAGTAAACCTTTATACAGGTATTGCCGCCGCTGTCTTCGCCCGGCTGACCTTTTTTAATGTACAGTTCCACATTTTTCCTGATGTCGACAAATATCCTGTCAAAAATGTCCGTCTGCATCAGGCGGATTATGGAGTCTATGTATCTTATGGGAGAGTGGCTTGATTTGGCCTGTATAAGAACAGGCAACCTTGATCTGTTGTCCGGGCTCAGGATCCTGATATGTATGCAGCCTGGTTCGATGCTGTTGTCCGTAGGGTAGAGCATGTCTTTCTCGAAAAGGACTTCCGTACTCATAACAAGCCTCCGCTAACCAATATTTGCTTTCTTCCTATATAAAATACCATTAAAACTCGTTCTCGTAAAGCTTTTTATATATCATGTAGCTGTTTCTTACTTTTTTCAAATATTTTTCCGTTTCCTTAAATGGAATTTTTTCAAGAGTCCTTCCGGACGGGCTCATCTCCCTGTTTTCGAGCCATCTTGAGACATTCCCGCTGCCTGCGTTATAAGCGGCCAGCGCCAGGTCCGTATCGCCAAACTGGTCATAGAGCCTGGAAAGATACCAACAGCCTATATTTATATTGGTTTCGGGATCAAAAAGCATATCTGCCGTGTAATTTTTCAGCCCGATCTTTTCAGCACCCCATTCGCCGGTCTTCTCTGTGATCTGCATCAGGCCCCTGGCGTTTTTATGTGAAACAGCCGTGTTCCTGAAACTGCTTTCCGCCTTAATGACTGCAAGTACGAGGAATGGGTCGAGGTCGTAGCGCTCCGAATACTTTTTGACTAACTCCCTGTATTTCAGCGGATACAGGGTCCTGGCCGCGTTATCCGCAAACAGAAAAGCTGAAATAAAAATGATTGCAAATATCACGGCTGCTATTAGTTTTTTTCTGCTTTTCCTGATCAAGCAAACACACCTCTTGATTCATGTTCACTGCTGCCATTTCTTCTTTCTTGATAAAAACAGCCTGACTACTGCCTGTTCAAGCTCCTCTATGCTGTCGTCGTTCCTGATTACCTCGTCTGCCAGCCTGAGGTATTCGTCCTCGCTCATCTGTGAATCGATCCTGGCAGAAACCTCGTCATAAGTGTATCCGCTTCTCTCCATGGCGCGCCTGATCCTGGTCTCCCTTTCAGCCGTAACGACCCATATCTCATCAGCCAGATCTGCAAAACCTTTTTCTATCGGTATTGGTGCATCGATCACGATGGTGTCCCATTTCCCTGTGCTTCTCAATATCTCTACAGTGTCATGTATTTTTTCAGCTATATATTTATGGGTGATGTCGTTGAGCATTTTCAGCTTTTCCGAGTCAGAAAACACAGCATCCGCCAGCTTTTTTCTGTCCAGCTCGCCGTCATCGCCTACGATTTCCCTGCCAAAATATTCAACCAGTTCGTCAAATGCCCTTCCTCCTGCAGTTGTCACGCTTTTCGCCAGCACATCGGCATCTATAACAGCAGCGCCGAGATCTTTCAATATCCTTGCCACCGAACTTTTTCCGCTGCCGATACCACCGGTTACTCCGATTATTTTCAACATTACCATCCTTTCCAGCCAATGCTTGGTTCTATTTCGTTTCATACCAGCTGGATCCAGTTTTGACCTCAGCAATGAGCGGTACATCAAGTTTAACTGCATTTTCCATGCACTGCTTCAGT
>JAAZKL010000101.1 GCA_012799845.1 Clostridiaceae bacterium | reverse complement strand
TATTCAATTGGTGGGCCTTCAGGGACTCGAACCCCGGACCAACCTGTTATGAGCCGGTTGCTCTGACCAACTGAGCTAAAGGCCCGTAAAAGTCACAAGGACAAGTATAATGCATGGAAAACGTTAAGTCAAGTAAAGATTTATCCAATTTTTCAGAGGATATTCGTGTCATTTTGTCGAATACCTACCAAAAGTCCAGAATCATATAACATGTAAAATCATTCTTTGAGAGGTGCTACAAATGAAGATATCCTTCCTGGGTGCAGCAAAAACGGTTACAGGATCATGTTTCCACATAGAAACTGATACCTGCAGTTTCCTGGTGGACTGTGGCATGTTCCAGGGAAGCAGCGCAGACGAAGCCCGCAACCATGACCCGTTTCCGTTCAATCCGGCCGATCTGGATTTCGTTGTACTGACACATGCGCACGTGGATCATTCAGGCCGGCTGCCGAAACTGTATATCGACGGATTCCAGGGTCCTATATTTGCCACAAAGGCCACTGCCGAACTCTGTGCGATAATGCTGCCTGACAGCGGCCACATACAGGAGTTTGAAAATGAATGGGTGAACCGCAAGCGCGAAAGGGCAGGGCTTCCGCCTGTCAGGCCTTTGTACACCGTCCGGGACGCCATCGACTGTATCAGGCTGTTCAAAAGAGTCCGTTACTATGAAGAAATCAGGATAAATGACAGGATAAGGATGAAATTTAACGACGGGGGGCATCTGCTCGGCTCCTCCATTGTGGAATTGTGGGTGAGGGAAAACGGACGCGAGATCAAGCTCGTATTTTCGGGTGATCTGGGGAACAGGGATATGCCGATACTGAGGGATCCCGACATAATCGAAAGCGCCGACTATGTTTTTATAGAATCTACTTATGGAAACAGGGACCATGTCAGGTCAGACAATAAAGCGGACAAGTTTCTCGAGATCATCAGGTCCACAAAGGAGAAGGGCGGCAACGTCATCATCCCGTCCTTTGCCGTAGGCAGGACGCAGGAGATCATCTATGAACTGTTCAAACAACACGAGAAAAACGATGAAGAACTGAAACAGTTGCTGCAGATACCCGTGTACGTCGACAGCCCTCTGGCGGTATCGGCCACTGAGGTTTTCAGGAACAACCTGGACTGTTTTGACGAGGAGGCCAGGGAATACATCAAAAACGGAGATAATCCGCTTGACTTTCCGGGTCTTCGTTTCACACGGAGCGCTGAAGAGTCGAAAGCCCTGAACGAAAGCAAAGAAAGCCTGATCATCATATCAGCCAGCGGTATGTGTGAAGCAGGAAGGATCAAGCATCACCTGAAGCACAACCTCTGGAGGAAGGAATCTTCGATCGTATTTGTTGGCTATCAGGCTGCCGGGACTCTCGGAAGAAGGATTCTGGATGGTGCCAAAAAGGTCAGGATATTCGGTGAGGAAATAAATGTAGACGCAAGGGTGGAAATGCTGGAAGGGTTGTCCGGGCATGCCGACCAGACCGGCCTCATCAGCTGGCTCAAATCTTTCCGGCAAAAGCCGAGGAACATCTTTGTGGTCCATGGCGAAGAAGAGGCGGTAAAGCAGTTCGGAGACCTCATATTCAGGGAACTGGACATCGTCCCGATCGCTCCGGAATACGGCGAATCTTTCATGGTCACGGCAGATGGCGTTGCGCCTGCAGACAGGAAAGCGGACCGCAGGGAGAAGAGGGAAAGATATGGTTTCAGGCGGCTTGAGATCGTCCACATGCTGGATAAACTCAAGGATGAGCTTGAAGAGGCTTCAGCGATCATCCGCGACGACCTGCGTACTGAGAAGGACGATATCGAGCTTGACAAGCTGCTGGAAAAGCTGCTCACTTTCGAGAAATATATAGTCGAGATAATCAAGTAAAGCGCAACAGGCAAACAATAAGCGGCCGGACAGTCAGTCAGGCAGGCAATAAGCAGCCGAACAGTCAGTCATACAGGAAATAAGCAGACGAACAATCGGCCAAGCAGGCAATAAGCAACCGAACAGTCAGGCAGGCGGAAAAGGAAGACGATTGAAAAAACTACTTTCCATTTTCATAAGAATGTAGTATAATGTTAGTGATTTTTTGCAGAATGGAAGTTACGGCAGGTACGGCTCAAACCAAAACAAGTTAGAACGGAAGGATGGCAGGTATGCTTAAGTATGTCTTTTTAGGTCTTTTCATCGCTGTGATGATCCTGGTCGGGATCATAAGCAGAAAAAAAATCCAGAACGTACAGGATTTCTTTCTTGGCGGCAGGAAGATGGGGCCGTGGCTCTCGGCATTTGCCTATGGTACCACGTATTTTTCAGCCGTCATTTTTATTGGCTACGCGGGCAAGACCGGGTGGGGATTCGGCATATCCGCGACATTTATAGGCATCGGCAACGCATTGCTGGGCAGCCTTCTCGCATGGCTGGTGCTGGCTAAACGGACGCGGAGGATGACGCACGAACTTGGTGCGGCAACGATGCCTGAGTTTTTTGAAAAGCGTTATAACAGCAAGGCCATGAAGATAGCAACGGCGCTGATCATTTTCGTATTCCTTGTGCCGTATTCGGCATCCGTATACCAGGGGCTTGCATATCTGTTCGAGACCACGTTCGGCGTGCCTTTCATATACTGCATGGCGGCTATGGCTCTGCTGACCGGCATATACCTGCTGCTGGGCGGTTATGTGGCAACGGCGCTGAACGATTTCATACAGGGGATTATAATGCTGATCGGCGTGGCATTCATGATCTTCTTTATTTTGTCCAATCCCGCGGTCGGCGGTCTTTCCGGCGGACTGCAGAAGCTTTCGCGGATACCGGGGGACGGACCGGGCCTGGTAAGCCTGTTCAGCGCACAGCCGATGAACCTGCTGGGACTGATAGTACTTACAAGCCTCGGCACATGGGGCCTGCCCCAGATGGTTCACAAATTCTATGCAATCAAAGATGACGCGGCTGTAAAAAGAGGCACTGTGATATCTACCGTGTTCGCATTGATTATCGCCGGAGGCGCTTATTTCGTCGGTGCTTTCGGAAGGCTTTTCCTAAATAACACCATGCCTGTCGGGGCAAACGGAAAAGCCAATGCCGACATGGTAATTCCGATGGTACTGGAAAAAGCCATGCCTGATGCACTGATAGGGATCATAGTAATACTGGTCCTTTCAGCATCCATGTCAACTCTTTCTTCACTGGTGCTTGTATCAAGTTCCGCCATTTCGCTGGACCTGGTAAAAGGAACGCTGTTCCCGAATATGAAGAAGGAGAACGTGATGCTCCTGATGAGAGCATTGTGTGCACTGTTTGTGATATGCTCGTTCATGGTCGCTGTAACGCCTAACTCCATACTGGCGTTGATGTCCTTCTCATGGGGCACTGTAGCCGGAGCCTTCCTTGCTCCTTTCCTGTACGGACTGTACTGGAAGGGTACGACGAAGATCGGGGCGTGGGCAGGCTTTATCAGCGGCTTTGCGGTATCGCTGGCTGGAGCGGTGATATATAAAATGGATGCCGGAACTGCTCCGAACATCGGCGCGGTAGCGATGGTTGTTTCACTGGTCGTCGTTCCCGTTGTCAGCCTTCTGACTGCCAGGATGCCACAGAAGAAAACGAGCAAAGTATCTGACAATGTTGCAGGCCAGAAGCTGGAGTTGGAGGCATGACAAAGCAGGCAGGGCAAGCTGCCTGTATAAAGGGAAGATACCTTTGACTCTGTATTTTGGCAGTATCTTCAACACGGTACGGATTTTCCGGGTTTTCGGCACTCATGGATGATCTGTTTTATAGTGATCATGGGACATCCCGATAAAGGGTTTGTCCCTTTTTGATAAGGGTTTACAAAAAACATATAAAAGATTAAAATAGTCTGAGGCGAGGTTTCAGAATAAGAATTATGAAAAATCAAACAGATACAAAATGAAACAGATATAAACAGATATAAACAGATATAAACAGATATAAACAGATATAAATAGATGAGGAGACATATATGAAAGAACTGTTGTTGGGAAATGAAGCAGTAGCCAGGGGGGCGTATGAAGCAGGCGTAAAAGTCGCCACAGCTTATCCCGGAACTCCGAGTACCGAAATAACCGAAAATATAGCCAAATATGATGAGATCTACAGCGAATGGTCCCCGAATGAAAAGGTGGCGCTGGAAGCAGCGATAGGCGCATCCCTTGCCGGGGCAAGATCCATCTGCTCGATGAAGCACGTGGGCCTCAATGTGGCCGCGGATCCGCTCTTTACAGTATCATATACAGGTGTGAACGGCGGGCTTGTCATAATGGCCGCAGACGACCCGGGGATGCACAGTTCCCAGAATGAACAGGATTCAAGGTTCTATGCCCGCGCATCCATGGTACCGATGCTGGAGCCCTCTGACAGCCGGGAATGCAGGGATTATACGAAGGCTGCGTTTGAAATCAGTGAAAAATTCGATTGCCCTGTTATAGTAAGGCTGACCACACGTGTCGCCCATTCGCGCAGTTTCGTCGAACTGGAGGAAAGAAGCGATGTCGGGCTGAAGCCGTATGTAAAGGATCCGTCAAAGTATGTCATGATGCCCGCAATGGCAAGGGGAAGGCACCTGGCGGTCGAAAAAAGGATGGCGGAGCTCAGGAGTTTTGCCGAAACGACATCGCTCAACAGGATCGAATGGGGCAGAAAGGATATAGGAGTCATCACGTCGGGCATTTCATACCAGTACGCCCGGGAAGCTTTCGGCGACGTTTCATACCTGAAGCTTGGCCTGGTATATCCGCTGCCGGAAGGACTTATCAGGGAATTTGCCTCTAAAGTGGACAAATTGTATGTCATAGAAGAACTGGAGCCGTTTTTCGAGAATCAGATCAAAAAGATGGGGATCGAGGTGACAGGCAAGGATCTGCTGCCGGTTACCGGCGAATATTCGGCGGCCCTGATAAGAGACAGGCTGTGCGGCATAAAGCCCGAAAAAGCTTATGACTTTGACGTCCAGGCCCCTCAGAGGCCTCCTGTCATGTGTCCGGGATGCCCTCACAGAGGTACGTTCCACGTACTTAAGAAATTGAAGCTGACCGTAACAGGAGACATTGGCTGCTACACGCTTGCCGCGCTTCCGCCGGCACAGTCCATGGATACTTGCGTATGCATGGGAGCCAGTATCGGAATGGCCCACGGCATGGAAAAAGCACGCGGCAGGGAGTTCGGCAAGAAAACAGTGGCAGTGCTTGGTGACTCTACATTCATCCACTCCGGTATAACCGGGCTGATAGACATAGTTTACAACAAGGGCTGTTCAACTGTCATAATACTGGACAATTCCATCACCGGGATGACAGGGCACCAGCATAATCCCGCCACAGGCTTCACCATCAAGGGAGAGCCGACGAAGCAGGTCGACCTGGAACTTCTGGCAAAGGCAGTAGGCGTCGAAAGGGTGAGGATAGCTGACCCGTTCGACATCAATGGTTTCGAGAAGGTCGTAAAGGAAGAAACAGAAGCGGATGAACCGTCCGTCATTATCGCCCAGAGGCCGTGCGCGCTGCTGAAGCAGGTGCGTTACGAAGGGCCGCAGAGAATAAACGACAATTGCAGGAAGTGCAGAAGCTGCATGAAGATAGGCTGTCCTGCAATAGTCGACAAGGGCGACGCGATAGAGATCAACAGCGCGCTGTGCGTCGGCTGCAAGCTCTGCAGCAGTGTATGCGCTTTCAATGCAATAGAAAAGGCCGGTGATAAAAATGAATGACCTGAATATCATGATAGTGGGCGTAGGCGGCCAGGGAACGCTGCTGGCAAGCAGGCTGCTGGGCAAAGTGGCCCAGAAGCAGGGATATGATGTAAAAGTGTCGGAAGTACATGGCATGTCGCAAAGAGGCGGCAGTGTCGTAACATATGTCAAGATGGGCAAAAAGGTATATTCACCTATTATTGAGAAGGGCGAGGCGGATTTCCTGGTTGCGTTTGAGAAGCTTGAAGCCTTGCGCTGGATAGATTATCTGAAAAAAGAGGGAACGCTGGTGCTGAACGACCAGGAGATCGACCCAATGCCTGTCATCACCGGCAGCACCACATATCCGGAGGGCATCATCGACAGGCTTCAGGCTGCAGGAGTCCGTATCCGTTCTGTCGACGCCCTTGATATAGCGAGGAAATGCGGCAATATAAAAGCTGTGAACCTTGTACTGATCGGTCTTCTGGCGGGGACTTCCTCAATAGGGAAGGAAGTATGGCTGGAGGCCATTGAAGAAGTTGTGCCGCAAAAATTCCTGGATGTCAACCTAAAGGCATTCAACGCGGGATTTGAGGTGCGGTGACATTCCTCAGCTTGCTTTTCAGCCTGTTGCTTTTGCGTGGGGCGGGCGGTCGCCTGTAAACCCTGAAAGCTATTCTCGCGGGAGGATAAAGGGCATAAATAAATATAACAGGAGGGTTCTTTATGCTGTATTGGAACCAGTCGCGTGAATGCATGCCCAGAGAGGAGATGCAAAAGCTTCAGAATGAGCGGCTGATCAAAACTGTCAAAAGAGTTTATCACAACGTCCCTTATTACAGGGCAAGGATGCAGGAAAAGGGTATTGAACCGGGAGACATAAAGGGTATCGAAGACCTCCCGAAGCTTCCCTTTACTTACAAGCAGGATCTGAGAGACAATTACCCGTTCGGTACATTTGCGGTACCGCTGAGCGAGATCGTCAGGATCCATGCATCATCAGGAACGACCGGAAAAAAGACGGTAGTCGGTTATACCAGGAGCGACATCGAGAGATGGTCCGAAGTCATGGCAAGGACACTGGTCAGTGCCGGAGCCACAAAGGAATCGGTGATACAGGTGGCTTACGGTTATGGCCTTTTCACCGGCGGCCTTGGTGCCCATTATGGTGCTGAAAAACTGGGCGCATCAGTCATTCCGATCTCAGGCGGCAATACAAGGCTCCAGGTGGAGATAATGAAGGACTTCGGCACGACGATACTTGCGTGTACACCTTCTTATGCGCTGTATATGGCCGAGGAAATAGAGGAGGCAGGTATAAAGCTCAGCGAACTTAAGCTGAAGGCGGGCGTTTTTGGAGCGGAGCCATGTTCTGATGCGATGAGGAACGAGATAGAAAGAAAACTGGGAATACTGGCAATAGACATATACGGTCTCAGTGAAGTCATAGGTCCCGGCGTTGCGTCCGAGTGTCCGTGCAAATGCGGCCTCCATATACAGGAAGACCATTTCATACCTGAAATAATAGATCCCGAAACCGAGGAAGTACTGCCTCCTGGATCGCAGGGAGAATTGGTATTCACCACGATCACAAAGGAAGGCCTGCCATTGATCCGGTACAGGACGAGAGATGTTTCCTCGCTTGAGTACTCGCCGTGCGCATGTGGAAGAACGCTTGTCAGGATGAGCAAGGTGACAGGACGTACTGACGACATGCTGATAATACGTGGCGTAAACGTATTCCCGAGCCAGATAGAGAGCGTTCTGCTTGAGATGGGAGATACGGCGCCTCATTACCTGATCATTGTCGACAGGGTATCGAACCTTGATGTAATGGAAGTATGGGTCGAAATGACATCTACGATGTTTTCCGATGAAGTTAAGAGGATAGAAGACATTGAGAAAAATATCAGGAAGAGGATAGAAGATACATTAGGATTAAGCGTGCAGGTCAAGCTTGTCGAACCCAAATCCATCGAACGCAGCCAGGGCAAAGCAAAAAGGGTGATCGACAAACGTAAGATATGACAAACATCAGAAGGATGCAGCAGCGATATCTGCTGCATATAATTACTAACTGCAACAAATATGAACAGGAGGTAAGATCCATGTTTGTAAAGCAGATTTCTATTTTTCTGGAAAACAAATCCGGACGGCTTGCAGAAGTGACCACGATATTAGGTGACAATGTAATAGACATCAGTGCTTTGTCATTGGCGGACACTACGAATTTCGGCATTCTGAGGCTGATCGTGAACAACCCTGTCAGGGCGGAAGAAGTATTGCGGGATAACGGGTTCACCACGAGCGTGACCTCGGTTACGGCAATAGGGGTTAAGGATCAGCCCGGAGGACTGGCGGCGGCGCTGAGGATCCTGAACGACGCCGGAGTCGAAATAGAGTATATGTATGCCTTTGTCAGCAAGAAGGAAGACGAAGCCCTGGTAATCCTTAAGACCGGAGAACCGGAAAAAGCGGAAGAGGTTTTGAGTTCCAATGGAATAAACGTGCTGACGGCTGAAGAAGTTTACGATCTGTGACCGGTTCCAATGATAATATACTGAAATAAGAAAACATGCTTCAATCAGTAAAGCCGTTCATTGATGAACGGCTTTGCTTCACTTTTCAAATCCTTCCCAGGATGTACTTCAGTGCGAAATACTTCAGACTGCCCATGGACAACCTGATTTCGTTCAGGAAACCGGGGTTGAACTCGGTGAACAGCTGCTTTTCTTTTTCCGTAGCGCCATGGTTGCTGTATCTTACCTTCACGAAAATGTCGGTTATCTGTCTGAAACGGACGGGGCTGAAGTACAGCAGCTTATCGATCCTGGCGGAGTAGTGGTATGGCGTTTCCGCAGGATCGATCCCAAGACCGATGATTTTCAGCGATTTTATGTAATAGTCATAGTGTCCGATCACAGAAGCGCCAGGTCCCATCATTCTGAGCCTGAATAGCCTCAGTTTGCTTCGCACGGCGTTGAAGGCCAGCAAAAGGACGAACAATATGCCGACAACCAATAAGGCTTTCGTTACTATATCGGCCACGTTCAGACCTCTTTGCGTGTATACCGGGAAGGGATCTGTGATGCGTGTGGGGTCCTGGCTGTAGAACCTTTTCATCATTTCCATGTAATAGTCATATGCCGGGTTATAATAGGGGCTTATATTGACATATTCCTGGATCTCCACCGCATAGTAGGTGTTCCTGAACGGGGGAGTGGGTTCGAAGGGCAGCCAGCCATAGCCCTCGAAATAGATCTCAGTCCACGCGTGCGCCTGCATGTTGGTTACCACATATGAGTTGTATTTGCCCTCTTCGGGTTCCGGCGGAAGCATGTAACCTTCGACATATCTTGCGGGAAGTCCTGCGCATCTTGCAAGGATGGTCATGGCAGAAGCGAAATATGAGCAATAGCCTTCCTGCTGGTCAAACAGGAAATAGTCCACAAAATCCCTGTTTCTGGGTGTCGAACGCACATCAAGATTATATGTGAAATTTTCAGCGACATATTTTTCAATGGCCCTTGCCTTGTCGTAATCATTGTCCGCCGATAAGACCAGGGATGCCGCCAGGTCTTTTATCCTTTGAGGCAGCTCATCAGGAATCTGAAGATATTTTTTATAGATGCCGTCACTGTTTTCCTTTAATTCCAGGACCGTATCATACCTTTGCTGCAGTTCGGCCATTGAAGAAGAGGCATCTGTCATACTGTCGCCGGAATCGGACGATACTGCATCTTCCAAGTTGCGTATGTGCATTGAAGTCCTAAGTTGTGAAAGATACTCATCATACAGGCCTCTTTTGCTTTTCCTCAGCGCTTCTTCAAATTGCTGCGAGCCGACTGCAGGAATATATGATGTCATTCGATACCCGAAGTTCTTCGAAAGCCTTTCTTCCGCCGAAAGGTCTCCGGTATCGTTCAGGTATGTTGTCATTCTATCGTCAGGCAGCCTGAGGAAGTTGACCTTTGATGGTATGAAAAGAGATTTTGTCTTAAGGTTCAGGAATGTCACCAAAACAGAATTCTCTATGAAATACCCCTTCGGCAGTTCATCGCTGCCGATAAGAATCTTCATTCCTTCGAGCATTTCCCCGGCATCGCTGAAAAGCCTGTCCGGGTCTTCAGACGACGGTGTCAGCGCGTCAACGCTGTTGACCCATTTGCTGCCTGTGTACACGTCCTTGGAGGCACCCCTGAGATATATCCTCCTGTTTGTAGTCACCTGGAGCACATTTGTCCTGTCCAGTCTGACCCTGCCCCCAAGGAAACCGTCACTGTCACCGAAGCCCGATGATGCCGAAAGTGAGAAGTAGTCGAATGTCTCATAATCAAAGCCTTCTTTAAACTGGTTGTATATCGACGTGATTTTCTGGTCAAGCCACTTCCATTGGATCGGTTTGTCGCTGGCATGTAACGAGGTCGCCAGCAGGATGATCACCGCGCTTATCGGTATGCTCCAGAGCATAAGGACGGGCGGCTTTACGTAGTCATTGACTTCTTTTTCGCTCTTTATCATGTAAACGTATTTAAGATAGGAAATCAACGCCGCAGCCAGGAAAAGATAAAAGGATACGATACTGGCAGATATCCTGTAAGTTGCCTGTATGGCGAATATACTGATGCCCGCCGCCAATATGACCAAAAATCTGAACCTCTGTACAACGAACATGTAAGAAAGTACAGAAACCAACAAACATAAGGCCATTATGGTGATAAGCTGGTATTTCGGGTCCAGCGCATCGGAATACATCATAAAATCATAGAGCCAGTAAAAATAGCTGTCGAAAAACTCTATCAACTCTTCGAACAATCTGTAGTGAAGCACATAAATCAATGAGGAAACCAATGCAGTGCCAAGCAATACAGCGGTAACAATAACGGTGGTCCTGTTGTAGAATATGAAAAGGAATACCACGATCATTGCCAGTATGACAAGCAGCATCGACGCAGGCGGGTAGGTAAGGCTCATGGCTGATGCAAGGGCAAATGTGATGCTGAATGCGACCAGCACTGCCAATAATGCATCCGGCATTTTTTTGGATATGCTCTTCAACACGGTATCATTCCTCCTGCTCCTAGCTTTCAAGAATAACCTTTATATCATCGTCGATCCCTATCCTGTAACTGTCTATGCCGATTTCGGGAAGAGACGAGAGGATGTCCTCGATCTCATCGTCCCTGGTGCCCGTTATTTTTTCAGGCGATATATATACCAGGCTTACATTGTAGCCTGAGCATGCGGTCTTATAGATCTGGCCGTACAGGTCGTAATTGAGGTTTGATGTGAACAAAACCACATTGGTGCTTTTCAGCGCATTTTCCGTGTAGATCTCAAGCAGGTCCTCAACGGCGATCTCACCGTTGAATTTGACCTTTGCCAGCGCTTCGTATATTTCATTGAACATGAGATGGTTTTTTGCATGGATGCTGTGGAGTGTATCGCTGAAATATACAAGCTCTACGGGTATCCATTTGTACAGGCAGTAATAAAGCACCGCGACCGCAGCTTCGATCAGCTTGTCTTCGAGGATTATGTTCTCGCCCGGGGCGAAATCGTTCTTCTTCAGATCGAGCAGCATGAGCGTGTTGGTTTCGGATGTGCTCTGGAACTTCTTGACCATCAGTTCCTGTGTTCGCGCTGTCAGCTTCCAGTGTATCCTCCTGAGGGAATCGCCGTATTGGTACTTCCTGACGTCGCTTATGGTAGTCATGTCTTCATCCCTGGTATTGAGCATCGCCTGGGCTTCAGACATGAAATCTGTTTTTAGGCGGAATTTCTCCAGGTAGATGATTTTCGGGTATACGGTGATATATTTCGGTTGATCCAAAGTATATCTCATCTTTATAAGTCCGAAGACATCTTCGATCTCAACGTAGTTGATCCCGATCTCGTAATTGCCCCTGTAATTGCATTGCAGTTCAAAATCGTAGTTGCGCCCCGAGAAGGGATTCAGGGAAAAACTCCTGATCTGGTACTGGTTTTCGAAAATAGTATTGGATCCGTGGAACGATACCCTGAGGTAGGGGTATAGGAAGAAATCCTCATTATTTATACTGAAGATGAATTTTACCTTGTCGCCTTTGGTCACAAACCGTTTGTCCAGATCCTGACCGAATTTGAACCGCAGATAGATGACAAGCGTGAACGCAATCGATATGACAGGCAGTATCAGCATGGTGTAAAGGAGCATGTAGGGCACCTTGCCGCCGTTGAAATATGTGAAGGTCAGGGCGGAAAAAAACAGGCAGATGAAAAGGATCCTGCTTTTTCTCATGCTAGTTCACCACCGGCACATTTGTTCTTGAAACGATGTAATTCAATATTTCCACCGGGTTGATCTTCTTGAGCTTTGCCTCCTGCTTGAGCATGATCCTGTGGGAAAGGACTGGTATCACCATTTTTCTTACGTCATCAGGGATCACGAAATCACGGCCGTTATAAAACGCCCATGCCTGCGAAGCCCTGAACAGTGCAAGCGAACCCCTGGGACTCGATCCGAGAGCTACGTCGGGATGCCTCCTGGTCTGGCTGACTATTTCCACAATGTAGTTGCTGAGGCTTTTATCCACATGCACATTCCTGATCTCATCCTGGAGCGATATTATATCGCTGCTCTCAGCTACCGGCATCAGCTTTTCCAGCGGGTTGTCGAGTTGGAACCTGGACAGGATATAGCTTTCTTCCGCATTGGTCGGATAGCCTATGGATATCTTCATAAAAAAGCGGTCGATCTGTGCTTCAGGCAGAGGGTAAGTGCCGACGTATTCGACAGGGTTCTGGGTGGCCAGTACCATGAAGGGTTTTGGCACCTTGTATGTAACACCGTCGACCGTAACCTGGTATTCTTCCATGACTTCCAGGAGACTTGCCTGTGTCTTGGGAGATGTACGGTTGATTTCGTCTGCAAGGATTATCTGGCTCATTATAGCGCCAGGCCTGTATTCGAAATCGCCTGTCTTCTGATTATAAACAGAAAAACCGGTTATATCGGAAGGCAGTATGTCCGGTGTGAACTGGATCCTGCGGAACGACGCGTTTATGGATTTGGCAAGTGCAGACACCAGGCTGGTTTTTCCTACGCCGGGAACATCCTCGATGAGGACGTGGCCGTTGCAGATCAGCGATATCACAGCAAGTTCCACGGCGGAACGCTTGCCGACCATTACATTCTCCACATTGTCGATAATGTTCCTGAGAACTCTGACAGAATCGTTCATAATACACATCCCTCAATTCGTAAAGTTTTTCTAATATCATGTTAGTATAACGGGCATTTCATATGAAGTAGGTTTTTTCAGGACAATTGTAGGCATTTTTTCAACTGGCCGGGAGATAGGCAAATTCCGTGTTTACATTAAAATCACGGAATTGTTATAATAATAAAGAATGCCGAAAAGAAAATGATGATATAATTCCAGGCACACGTCCGCACGGATCGCAGGAGATGCATAGCTTATGAAAGCAGAAATTCTGGCAGTCGGGACCGAACTGCTGATGGGACAGATAGCAAACACAAATGCGCAGTATATATCTTCAAGACTCCCTGAAATCGGTATTGGTGTATATTTTCACAGTGTAGTGGGCGATAACGCGGAAAGGCTGAAGCAGATATTCAAACTGGCGTTGTCCCGGTCTGAAGTCATCATACTGACAGGAGGACTGGGCCCGACACAGGACGACATCACTAAGGAGACCGTATCGGCGGTCCTTGGGCGCAGGCTGGTGCCTGACCAGGCAAGTCTCGATGATATTGAGGATTTTTTCAGAAAGCGCGGCAGGAAGATGACGAAGAACAATCTGAAACAGGCCTGTCTTCCTGAAGGCTGTACGATAGTGAGGAACAGCGCCGGCACGGCTCCGGGATGCATTATCGAGGACAGCGGCAAAACTATAGTGCTGCTGCCGGGGCCGCCTTCTGAAATGAAGCCAATGTTCGAGGAAACAGTGATGCCGTATCTTGCGGCTAAATCCGATTGCAGGCTCGAATCCGTGTACCTGAGGATCTTCGGGATAGGAGAATCAGCAGTTGAAGATGAGATCATGGATCTGATAGACGGCCAGACCAATCCTACCATCGCTTCATATGCAAAGGACGGAGAAGTGATGATCCGTATAACTGCAATGCATCCGAAGGACAGTACGGGTACGGATATTATCAGGCCGGTCGCTCACGAAATAAAGCGGAGGCTTGGCGACGCGGTATTCAGCGATGACGGCAGCAGTCTCGAAGAAGTTGCTGCCAGGCTGCTTATGGAAAAGAAGATGACGGTCTCTTTTGCCGAGTCATGTACGGGCGGCCTGCTGGCTGCAAGGCTGACCGACATACCGGGCATATCTGCGGTTTTTGACAGGGCTGCAGTGACATACAGCAACAGGTCAAAAATGGAACAGCTCTGTGTCAGGAAGGAAACACTGGACAGGTACGGAGCTGTCAGCGAGCAGACTGCATGCGAGATGGCGCTCGGGATAAGGAACATATCAGGGACTGATTTAGGCATATCGGTCACTGGGATAGCAGGCCCCGGAGGAGGGACGGACAAAAAGCCCGTAGGCCTCGTGTACACCGCGCTGGCCCACAGGGACGGCGTAACTGTAAAGAGGCTGGATCTCTGGGGAAACAGGGAAAGGATCAGGAACGTGACCTGCCTGCATGTATTTGATATGATCAGAAGACACCTTATGGTTTCCGGAGGAATGTAATTGAAACGTGTCAATGACAGCAACATATCAACAGCCGCCATGGTTGTCATGGTCTCGATGATCCTGGGCAGGCTCACGGGCTTCCTTCGTGAAACGGTGCTTTCGTGGAAGGTCGGACTCAGCTGGGTACAGGACGCATATGTTGCGGCATTCACAGTACCCGACATTATGAATGTGCTTCTGGTCGGAGGAATGATATCAGCCGCCCTGGTTCCTTTTTTGTCAGGGAAGGTGGAGAAGGGCGAAGAAAAGAAGGGCTGGACGGCCGCCAGCACTTTCATAAATATGACCCTTGTGGCCCTGGCTGTAATCTGCGCTTTAGGGATCATTTTCGCAGACATGATAATACCCGTAGTGGCGCCTGGCTTCAACAACAGCAGCCCGCAAACGAAGGAACTTGCCGTGAAACTCTCAAGAGTGCTGTTTCCGTCGGTTTTCTTTATAATGCTGGCGGGGATATGCAACGGTGTACTCAATTCATACAAAAAGTTCGCCGCGGCCGCATTCGGGCCTTCTGTATACAACATGGGATGCGCTGTCAGCATATACCTGTTTGCCGATACGGACCCCCGGAGCATGATAAAGGCTGCCGTATTCGTATCTTTGAGCTCATTCGGGTATTTTCTGCTCCAGTTTGCATTTTCAATGAAGAAGTTCAGATACTACTGGATGGCAATAGAACCTGCAGACCCGGATTTCAGGAAACTGTTCGGCCATGCAGTGCCTTCGCTGCTCAACTCTGTGACCGCACAACTGAATACCGTTATCGCGACGGCTTTTGTCACTCTGATAGCTGTCGAGGGAAGCCTTGCGGCATTCAGGAATGCAAATACGCTGTGGCAGATGCCTCACGGCATATTCGCCGTCGGGATCGGGACTGCCGTACTTCCGTCGCTGTCAGGGAAATATGCGAAAGGCGAGTATGAGGAATATAAAACTCTGCTCATGAAATCGCTGACCTCCGTCCTGTTTTTTGCAATACCGTCGGCGGCGGGATTTCTCGTGCTGAGGGAGCAGATCGTCAGGGCGGTGTTCGAATGGGGAGGCAGGTTCACGGAAAAAGATGTGCCTGTAGTGGCAGCGATACTCGCCTGTTTTTGCATATCGATGGTCACGCATTCGACAGTGACGATAATGAACAGGGCGTATTACGCTGCGCAGGACACCAGGACGCCGCTTGTCGCGGGGTTGATCTCGGTCATGCTCAATCTCGTGCTGGGGTATGTCTTTTACAGGTATACAGATCTTGGCGCTGCAGGGATAGCACTTTCATATTCGCTGGTCAGCCTTGTCAACTCCGCTGTACTGCTGTTGTTCATGAAAAAGAAGAAGAATGGCGTCAAAACCGGCGAGCTCGCGGGTTTCCTTTCCAGGGCCGTTCCGTCCGCCGCTTTGATGGGCGCTGTTCTGTGGTCCATGCAGAAAATTCTGCCGTATCCGGACAGAAAAGTATTGCAGTTGGTGTTTCTCGCGGCGGAAATAATCGCAGGATGCGTCCTTTATATAATAATGATGCTTTTTTTCAAGTCGCAGGACGCAAGATATTTGGTGAATAATATTAAGCAAAGGTTGAAAATGTAAAAATATGTTATTTTGTTATTGACTATTTCAGAGAAATAATATATAATCTAACTCAGAACAAATGTTCGTCCATTCGAATTAAGGAGGTCTGCTCAAATGCTGGAAAAAAAGAAGGCGTTGGAGATAGCGCTGAGCCAGATAGAGAAACAGTTCGGCAAGGGCGCTGTCATGAAGCTGGGTGAAGAAGCCCATTTGAACATCGAAACGATACCCACCGGTGCCATAGGCCTTGATATAGCCCTTGGCGTTGGCGGAGTTCCAAGGGGAAGGATAGTAGAGATATTCGGACCTGAGTCCTCTGGAAAGACCACAGTTGCCCTGCACATAGTCGCTGAAGCGCAGAAGATGGGCGGAGACGCTGCTTTTATCGATGCGGAACATGCGCTGGATCCCGCATATGCCAGGAACCTGGGTGTCGATATAGACAATCTTATCGTATCACAGCCGGACACAGGAGAGCAGGCTCTTGAAATAGCCGAAGCACTTGTCAGGAGCGGAGCCATTGACGTTATCATAATAGACTCTGTAGCTGCATTGGTGCCTAAGGCAGAGATAGACGGAGAGATGGGAGATTCCCACGTCGGGCTGCAGGCAAGGCTCATGTCCCAGGCCCTCAGGAAGCTTGCCGGTGTCGTAAGCAAGTCTAAGACCACGGCCATATTTATAAATCAGCTCAGGGAAAAGGTCGGCATCATGTTTGGCAATCCCGAAACGACTCCGGGCGGAAGGGCGCTCAAATTCTATTCGTCGGTCAGGATGGACGTCAGGAGGATAGAATCCATCAAGCAGGGCACTGACGTGATCGGAAACAGGACAAGGGTCAAGGTCGTCAAGAACAAGGTCGCTCCGCCGTTCAGAGAAGCCGAGTTCGATATCATGTATGGCAGGGGGATCTCGAAAGAAGGCAGCATACTCGATGTTGGCGTCAACCTCGACATAATCAGCAAGAGCGGCGCATGGTTCTCATACAACAGTCAGAGGATAGGCCAGGGAAGAGAAAATGCCAAGAATTTCCTGAGGGAAAATCCTGAAGTGGCACGGGAAATAGAAATGAAAATAAGAGAAAACTGCCAGCAGGCATTCGCAAGAAGTACCGGTGCTCTTGCCGCATCTGAAAACGACGGCACCGGGGACATGGATCCCGATATGGAGTAACAGCCTGAACTGAGATATTGCGGGAGGCGGCGGAAATTGGTAATAACATCGGTAGAAAGAAACAGGAAACACAGGGACAGGCTTTCGGTATTCGTTGACGGCAGGTTTGCCTTCACCATATCCGAAGAGGACTATCTCTCGCTGAACCTTTATGAAAAATCCGAGATAACGGAAGAGACCATAGAATATATCAGAAACACGGTAAATTTCCGCGATGCCAGGTCGAGAGCCGTGAGATACCTGACTCTCAGGATCCGGACCGAAAAGGAGGTCCGGGACAAGCTAAAGAGCGAAGGCTTCGACCGTGAATGCATATCTCGTGTCATCGACGAGCTTAAGGCCATCGGATACATAAACAATCAGCTTTACGCCCAGAAGTACGTTTTTGACAGGAGCAAGCTAAAGCCGATGTCAAAAAAGATGATGAAGCTGCAACTGCTGTCGAAGGGCATCTCTGAAGAGACAGCCGATGAGGTGCTGTCCGACTGGAAGGCCGAGGATTCGGACGTGGCAAGGAGCCTTGTGAAAAGAAAATTCGGCAAATATGACCTGGGTGATGAGAAAATATTGAGAAAAGCATATATGTTCCTTGCTCACAGGGGTTTCACCGGTGATACCATCAGGGAGGTCCTCAGGGAGTTTGGCGCGGAGCCGGGTGATGAACAGTAAGCGCATGGTCGCTATCGCCATTCAGATATATTGTATATGACTGACAGGTGCGAACGGTGCAATTTGCGCCTTTTATTTTTTCAATATTGAAAAAGTAAGTTTGTACGGGTTTTTATATTGTGAAAATGCGGTATATACTGTATATTAAACAGAGCATTATCAACAGGGAGTGTTATATTTGGGCAAAAAGATCGGGCTGGTATCTCTCGGCTGTCCCAAGAACCTGGTAGACAGCGAGCTGATGCTCGGCATGCTGAAATCGGAAGGATACGATACGGTAAGCGAGGCTGAAGCTGCAGATATCATCATAGTCAATACATGCGGTTTCATTGAGAGCGCAAAACAGGAATCCATAAACACCATCCTTGAAATGGCGGCATTGAAGGACCGCAACTGCGAATTGCTGATCGTTGCAGGGTGCCTGGCGGAAAGATACCGGCAGCAGATACTCGATGAGATACCTGAAGTAGATGCCGTACTCGGTACCGGAAGTTATCATGAGATAGCATCTGCAATAAAGGAAGCTTATGGCGGGAAGCGTGTATCGAAATATGGGGAAACTGCAGATATATCATACCTGGACGGAGAGCGCGTCATTTCCACCGGAAAGGGATATGCATATCTGAAGATAGCGGAAGGCTGCGACAACTGCTGCACTTACTGCATAATCCCTGCTTTGCGCGGCCCGTACAGAAGCAGGAAGTTAGAGTCTGTTATAGACGAAGCCGGACGGCTGGCTGCAGCGGGGATCAGGGAACTGATAGTAACAGCCCAGGATACGACCCGATACGGCATGGATATATATGGGAAGAAAAAGCTGGCGGAGCTTCTAAAAAACCTGGGCAGGATCGAAGGTATAGAGTGGATCAGGCTGCTTTACTGCTATCCTGAGGAAACAGACATGGCATTGATCAAAGAGATAGCATCAAATGAAAAAGTGTGCAGGTACATCGACATCCCGATACAGCACGCAAGTCAGGAAATACTCAGAAAAATGGGCCGCAGGGGCAATATAACCGATATATGCAGACTGATCGGGACGATAAGGGAAGCGATACCGGATGTGGTAATAAGAACTACGGTCATTACAGGTTTTCCCGGAGAGACTGAAAAGGATTTCGATATCCTTGCCGAATTCATAGAAAAATACAAGTTTGACAGACTTGGCACATTTATGTATTCTAAAGAAGAAGGTACGGCGGCATATGATATGCGCGGCCATATACCGGCGAAGGTAAAAAGGTCGAGATACGACAGGCTTATGAAGATCCAGAAGAGGATATCCGCGGAACTGAACAGGCAAAGGCTGGGAAGAGTGTATAAAGTGCTCGTGGAAGGCGTCGCGGACGACGGGATATTCTATTATGGAAGAAGTTATGCCGAAGCGCCGGAAATAGACGGGCTGATTTACTTCACAAGCAATGAGCCGCTTGAACTGAACCGGTTCGTGAATGTCAGAATACTTGACACGGGAGAATATGATTTGACAGGAGAGGCACAGCATGAATCTACCGAATAAGATCACTCTTTCCAGGATAATGCTTGTACCGATATTGATGATCTTCATCATCCCAATACCTGATTCGATCATCAATGCCGGATTCCTGAGCTTCATGAAGCCCCAGATGCTTGCTGTCAATGAGTTCCTCAGGTCTTTCGGACGCTATGTCGCCACAGGCATTTTCATAATAGCGTCGAGTACCGATGCCGTGGACGGATATATCGCTAGAAAGAAGAAACTGGTGACCAGGTTCGGCAAGTTCCTGGATCCTATTGCCGATAAGCTTCTGGTTACAGCAGCGCTCCTGGCGCTGGTCCAGAGCGGCGATATAAACGGATGGGTAGCGATGATCATAATATCGCGCGAATTCATCGTGACAGGACTGCGGCTTGTGGCAGCCGGAGAAAGGATCGTCATAGCTGCGAGCAACCTCGGCAAGCTGAAGACAGTGCTCCAGGATATCGCGATAGTTGCCGCGCTGCTCAACAATTTTCCGATCAGCCTGTTCACGCCGTTTCCCTTCGACGACTATGCGATGCTCCTCGCCGTTATAGTCACGGTTTATTCACTGTATGACTACCTTAAAAAGAATCTCAATGTGATAAATATCTGGAACTAGTATATCGAAAGACGCCTAACGGGGAGATGAACCTGCCGCGGATGCGGAAAGTTTATCTTCCTGTTTTTTTTATTAAAATTGTTGCATACTTTAAGAATATATTATATACTTTTAGTAATAGAACATAGTATCAGGTAATAATTATTGGGTAAAAGCATGCAAAGCAGGTGTTTGACG
>JAAZKL010000100.1 GCA_012799845.1 Clostridiaceae bacterium | reverse complement strand
GATAATGTGACAGGTACCACCAGTCCGGCTTCAGCGTCGTTCATTTCTTGAATGCCCTGAGGGCATCGGTCCACTCCTCGCGGGTGGTCGGTACCGGAAGCCCCGGTTTGTCCAGCCAGTCTTTGCGGATGAATGTGTTGGCGCCGGCAACGTTCATACGGCGTGCGGGTATGGAGTAGATGTCGCCGGTTTCGAGGACCTTGTTGCGTTCGATCAGGCGGCGTCCCGGAAGCGATGTGTCTTCTCCCAGGCACATTTGTATTTTACTTTGACCGGTGATATAATCGAGTCGTGGTGATCAAAATGACCGAACAGGAATTCAACAGTATAGTGGTCGATATAGATTACTATAACCACAGGATATGCACGCCTTCGTGGATCATTGAGGAGCGTGTGAACAGGTTCGTCGACCTTACATATGTCGTCGCCGGAAAAGCTGAATACACCATAGATGGAGTTTGCCATACCGTACGCGCCGGCGACCTGATATGCGTCCAGAAGGGCTGCCGCGAGTCTGCGGTCGCGGTCCCTGATGATCTGATGGACTGCTACAGCATCAACGCGTATATTTATGACCTCGCCGGCAGGGAAATGAAACTGCCTTTCAGGACAGTTTCGCATATCGGCGTTCGCCAGGACATAATCGCCCTTTACCAGGAACTGAATGCGGCCTGGCTCGTGCGTGATCCGGGCTACATGGCTAAAGCGAGGGCGATTTTCATGCTGATCCTGCAGCGATACTACCAGCTTATATGCCACAGCGGATATCAGAGGAGCTATGACAAGCGCATAAAAAAGGTGTTGCAGCATGTGATAGACCATTATTTTGAGCCTCTTACCGTCGCTGAAATGGCACAAATGGTCAATCTCAGCCCGCTGTACTTCGGCAATTTCTTCAAGCAGGAAACCGGGCAGACGTTCAGGCAGTATCTTACGCTGATCAGGCTCAATCAGGCTGAAAGCATGTTGAACAGCGGGATGTACAAAGTGAAAGAAGTCGCGGTCGAATGCGGCTTTTCGGATATTTATTACTTCAGTAAGGTATTTAAGGAGCATTTTGGTGTTAACCCGTCAGAAGTCCTCAAATCCCCGAAACCGCACGGGATAAGTTCGTAGAATGTCACCGCACCTTTTACAACAAATACTCGGGGCAGCCCAGGTCATCGTTGCGCATAAGGTAATTGGCCCAGTCGTAGTCGGCTATGCCCCAGTCCGTAAAGTTTTTGACGCCTGAGACGAATTCCGCCACATCTTCCGGGGCGCGTTTATCGAAGACCCTGCCGATCAGTTCCAGCATGTTTGCCGGTTTGGAAGGCGCCTGCTCCAGTACTTTCAGGAACCACTTGTGGTATGGGAACAGTATTTCATTATAGGCAAGTATGGCGCGTCCGCCGTATAGTACGAGGTTGGACATGGCCAGGTTGGCGAGGTAGGAGTTGCCCCTTCTGACTGCATCATCGAAAAACCAGTTCCACTCGAGCATATGGGCGTAGAACCGCCTCATCCTGACCTCCCTGTACCGGCGGGGATAGCTTGCAGCCTCCCGCATAAGCTCTTCAAGGCCGTCTATCCTGGAAAATGCGATGCGGCAATCTCTGAAGGCGAATCTTGCCGGTTCGCCGCCGTACTTGATGACCTGCTTTATATATTCGGTACTGATGTATTTGCCGTCGATATAGCCTTTTTTATATGTACAGCATTCTTTATTATAAAACAGGGCTTCGTTGCCGCGCAGCCTCCGTTCATACTCCTCATGGGGAACAACTATCATGATGTCGACATCCGAATCTTCATCTGCAAAACCATGGGCGACAGAACCGGCAATGATAAGGGCCTGGATGCTTTCATCAGCCCTGAGCTTTTCGGTGATGTTGCGGATCGTTTCCTCGTGGTGCTTGTACATGTATCAGCCCTCCTTTGGTCTCATGCGGCAATTTCCGCCGATAACCGGGCAGCGATCGGCCCGTGTTGTGTCCGTGCTATGCCCGTGCTATGATTATATAACAATAACAGCAACCTTGTATATGATGTTAAGATGCTGTAAAATTTGTATATACGCAGGTTTGCCAGATAAATGAGCTAAAGGGAGGAAATATGAAAATGAAAAAGGGGAATGCAGGACTGATCGCGGTTTGTCTGCTTATTTCATTGCTGGCGGCTGTCGTTCTTGCCGGCTGCGGCGCCGGAACCGGTGAACAGGTATCTCTGGATAAGGACGGATCCGCACAGGACGCGGTTTCCGAAGTGCCGGACGATGCAGACGCTGTACCGCTTCCGGCTGAACCGAAGGAGGGGCAGCTGACGGATTCGGAAGAGCCTTCGGCGGACCGAGACAACGGACAATCTGCTGATGGTGGGACTTCTTCGTCAGATTCGCAGGAAGGACAGTCAGAAGATGCAGGCGGAACCCCGGCGGGATCGGGGACGGAAGGCGGTTCCCAGGCAGATCCGGGGAAGGCAGACGGCTCTGCCCAGGAAGACGAAAACAGCGTAAAGGTCCCTGATGTCAATATCGATAAGAAACCTGTTCCCGACAACGAAGCCCTTTCCTTTGTTAAAAATATGAAAGTAGGCTGGAACCTCGGAAACACATTCGATGCAATAGACTGCACCTGGCTCTCCAACAAGCTGGATTACGAAATGGGATGGTGCGGTGTGAAAACCACGCCGGATATGATCAAAGCGGTAAAGGACGCAGGTTTCAATACCATACGCATCCCCGTGTCGTGGCACAACCATGTGTCAGGCGATGACCACAAAATCGATGAGGCCTGGCTGAACAGGGTCCAGGAAGTCGTCGACTACGCCGTTTCCAATAATCTGTACATCATCATCAATATTCATCATGATATGAGCAAGGACTACATATATCCGACCAGCGAATACCTGGACCAGTCCAAACATTATGTCAGGAGCATCTGGTCGCAGGTCGCGGCCCGCTTTAAGGACTATGACCACCACTTGATTTTCGAATCAATGAACGAGCCCCGCATGGTCGGCCACAAGAACGAGTGGTGGCCCGATCCCAATGATCCGGACTGCAGAGATGCGGTTTCGGCCATAAACGAACTCAACCAGGTTTTCGTCGATACTGTCCGCTCCACCGGCAGCAACAATGCGGAACGGTATCTCATGGTCCCTGGCTACTGTGCTTCGTTTGCAGGAGCCCTGGACTCGGGTTTCAGTCTTCCTGCCGACACTGCGGACAGCAGGCTGATAGTGTCTGTCCATGCATACACTCCTTACAATTTTACTCTCCAGGAGGGCGGCATCCGC
The DNA here is from genome assembly GCA_012799845.1 of Clostridiaceae bacterium. Classification (GTDB taxonomy): domain Bacteria; phylum Bacillota; class Clostridia; order Acetivibrionales; family DTU013; genus DTU013. The sequence goes on along the minus strand of JAAZKL010000100.1, from coordinate 2,247 downwards.
ACGTTTGACATAAACAGGCATGCCAGCACCAATGAGATAGACTACTTTATGGATAAGTTATATGACGGTTTTGTTTCCAAGGGTGTCCCTGTAGTGATCGGTGAGTTCGGGGCCAGGAACAAGCAAGACAATTTGCAGGACAGGGTCGATTTTACGGCATATTATGTCGCTTCTGCAACAGCCAGGGGCATGACATGTATTTGGTGGGATAACAACGCATTTACAGGCACAGGAGAGCTGTTTGGCATTTTCAACAGGGGCGTTGTCAAATGGGAATATCCCGAGATCGTTGAAGCGCTGATAAAATATGCCCAGTGATCATTGAGGGGCTAATGCAATATACTCAGTGATCGTTGAGGGGCTAATGCAATATGTCCGGTGATTCTTAGACACCCAGTGAACCTTACTTACCTGGTGATCCTAAGACTCCCGGCAATCCTGAGACTCCCGGCAATCCTTAACCTGTTTTACATGATATCGCATGATCTGTGGAACTGTCTCCAGGCGCCGGTGTTCGCGCGGTATGCGAACGCCGGCGTTCGTATGGTATTGCGGATTTTCAGGCAGACTAAACAGGGCAGACGGAAGCTGAATGAAAGAGGTATACTGAGAAGCATGTTAAGCTGTAAAAGGCGTGCTAAACCAAAGAGATATCTAAACCGAAAGATGCGTGCTAAACCAAAGAGATATCTAAACCGAAAGAGGCGTGCTAAACTGAAAGACATAGCTATACTGAAAGAGAAATACTAAAAGCATAACTGCAAAGGAAGTGCATCGGAAAAATGTGGATCGTATTTGCGTTTGGATCAGCGATACTTGCAGGACTGACAGCCATCCTTTCCAAAATTGGCATCAGGAATACCGATTCAAATGTGGCCACGGCTCTAAGGACGATCGTGGTGCTTGTTTTTTCATGGCTCATGGTTTTCGTTGCCGGATCTCACACCATGATCCCTGGTATCAGCGCATATACGCTTTTGTTCCTGGTACTCTCCGGCCTTGCCACCGGCGCATCGTGGCTGTGTTACTTCAAAGCTTTGCAGTTGGGCGATGTCAATAAAGTGACCCCCATCGACAAGTCGAGTACTATCCTGACGATGATACTGGCTTTCATTTTCCTTGGAGAAGAAATAACGCTGATCAAGGCTGTGGCTATCGTTCTGATTGGCGCTGGTACGTATTTAATGATCCAGAAGAGCAAAGCACCGGTTATGAGCGTGAACGACGGAACAGTCCAGGAATCGGGCTTGCCCGGAACAGCGTCGGAGCCAGGCCGGTCTGAGGAAGCATCAGAGCCAGACTGGTCCAAGGAAGCGTCAGAGCCAGACTGGACCAATTCCATATCAGAGCCGGTCACGGCTGCGGATGCGTCAGAACCGTCCCCGGATGCAGCTTTGGGTCATTTGGCTTCGATTCCGAAAAGAACCGGCGGACTTTGGCTGATCTATGCCGTCGGTGCTGCAGTATTTGCCAGCCTCACCTCGATACTCGGGAAAATCGGGATCACAGGAGTCGAATCCAATCTCGGTACGGCAATCAGGACGATAGTGGTCCTGATCATGGCCTGGATGATCGTTTTCGTGACGAAAAAGCAGCACACCATTAAGGAAATCGATTCAAAGAGCATGCTGTTCCTGGTGCTTTCCGGCTTCGCCACGGGCGGCTCATGGCTCTGCTATTACGGGGCGCTCCAGGACGGGCCTGCCAGCGTAGTGGTCCCGATAGACAAAATGAGCATCGTCGTCACCATCGCATTTTCTTCCCTGTTCCTGAAAGAGAAGCTCACGGCAAAATCTCTGATCGGTCTGATCCTGATATCCGCCGGTACATTGTCGTTGCTGCTCTGAACCGCTCAGTGGTGATGCTCTGCGGCTTCCGCTTCTGCTTTTGTCTGGTGGACGGTGCCGTGCGGGTGCTGCGGCGGCGCATATATGGAATACAGCTTTATAGGTCTTTGTCCTGTATTGACCAGGTTGTGCCATGTGCCGGCGGGCACTATTATGATGTAATCTTCCTGCACATGACGCCGGAAATCCAGCCTGTCTTTTCTGTCGCCCATCATTACGATTCCGCGGCCTTCCTCTATGCGGATGAACTGGTCCAGTTCAGGATGAATTTCCAGTCCGATGTCTTCGCCGGGCCTGATGCTCATCAGGGTGACCTGAAGGTGTCTTCCTGTCCACAATGCAGCGCGGAAGGCGCTGTTCTGCATGGCTGCTTCTTCGATATCGATGACGAACTGCGCCG
>JAAZKL010000099.1 GCA_012799845.1 Clostridiaceae bacterium | reverse complement strand
TCTTTACATGACCCGCCATATCTATTGATTAATTGACTTACGAACTCTCAGTTCTGTGTAAAGCGTGCAAGGAATTCCTTTGTCCTTTCATTCTTAGGATTTCCGAAAATCTCACCCGGAGTCCCTTCCTCACAAATAACGCCTTCCGACATGAAAACGACATGATTGCTGACATCACGCGCGAACGCCATTTCATGAGTAACAACGAGCATTGTCATGCCTTCAGAAGCAAGGCCGCGCATAACTGAAAGCACCTCGCCGACAGTTTCCGGGTCGAGCGCCGATGTTGGCTCGTCGAACAGCAATACCTCCGGATCCATCGCAAGTGCGCGCGCGATCGCAACACGCTGCTTCTGCCCTCCTGAAAGCTGATGCGGCTTTGCGTTGATATAGGGTGCCATCCCTACCTTTTCCAAATACTTTACCGCATGAGCAATAGCATCTGTTTTATTCTTTTTCAGCACCTTTGTCTGGCCAATAATGCAGTTGTCGAGGACCGACATGTTATTAAACAGATTAAAGGATTGAAAAACCATTCCTACATGAGTGCGATATTCCGAAGCGTTGACATTTTTATTGTTAATGGATTCACCATGGTAAAGTATCTCGCCTGAAGTAGGCGTCTCCAGCAGGTTGATGCAGCGCAGGAGGGTCGATTTGCCGGAGCCTGAGGAGCCTATGATGGAGGTCACGTCACCCCTGGATACTGTAAAATTGATATCGCGCAGTACGACATTGTTCCCGAAAGATTTTCCTAAATGACTTACCCTGATGATCTCGTCACTCATGGTTATATCCTCCTGTTCTTTCTTGTCGGTGCATGCAGCAATCCGCTTGTATGCGCCAGGGTGTCGGTGGTCGCCAGGTCAAATACCGCGGAACCGTCAAGTTTTTTCTCCCACTTGCGCAGCAGGAATGAGGTAAGCAGCGTCATCACAAGATAGACGGCCATTGCTACAGACATACTCTCGAAGTACCAGTAGTAGGCTCCCGCCGTCTGTTTTGCGGCGTAAAACAGCTCGACCGTACCAATGACGCTCAGTACGGAGGAGTCCTTGATATTGATTATCAGGTTGTTGCCGATCTGTGGGATGATGTTTCGCAGGGTCTGCGGAAAAACGACATACATCATTGTCTGAAAATGTGTCATACCGATCGCCATTGCTCCCTCGGTCTGTCCATAGTCAACTGAAATAATGCCCCCGCGCACGGTCTCGGCCATGTATGCGCCGGTATTGATCGATACGATAAAGAAAGCCGCAAACCACATACCCATGTTCAGTTGCAGATACATCAACGCACCATAGTAAATGAACATCGCCTGCACTATCATCGGTGTTCCGCGGAATACTTCGACGTATATTTTCAAAATCGCGTTCACGATCCCGAGCAGTATTTTCTTCACCTTCGAATCATTCGCATTGATCGGAATAGTCTGTATTATACCGACAATAAAGCCGATCAGGCAGCCAACCGCCGTACCGACAAACGCTATCGCGATAGTTGTGCCGGCACCGCGCAAGAATGAACTGCTGTAATTTGTTATCAAATAAATGATCCGTCCCCAGAAATCGGTTGGCAGACTGCTTGTCATAATGGAAGAACCCCTTTCGTATGTGAGGTGCGGAATTTTTCGATCGAGTAATTCCTTTGGTATGATGCGTTGTAAACAAAATGAGAGCGGAGCAAATATCCGCTCTCATTTCAAATATCGCTTATTCGGACAACGGCTGATTGTCAATGGCTTCCTTCATCATTTCTTCGTAATCTTCAACTGTCATTGTTTCCAGCACTTTGTTGATCTTGCCGACCAGTTCGGTATTGCCCTTCATGCAGCTTATACCGATATTGATCTCTTCCTCGGATACCTTGTAGTTGTCTTCTTTGCCGGTGAAGTCCAGAAGCTTCAGTTCCGGGTAAGCTACGACAGCCGCCAGCGCGGTCGGATAATCCGTGCAGACCAGATCTACGGCGCCGGAAGCAAGTGCGACCAGCATTGCAGGTGCGGTTTCCTGTGCCGGCATTATCTTCGCGTTTTTGATCTGCGGCAGGCATACGTCATACCAGACCGTGTTGATCTGAGAAGTGCAGGTCGCGCCTTCCAGATCGGAAAGTCCGGCTGCGTTCGCGTACTTGCCGTTTGCATTTACCAGCGTCACTATTGACGCATAGTAATAGGGCGTGGTGAAATCAACAGTTTCCATGCGCTCCGCGGTTATGGACTGGCCGCAGATAGCTGCGTCGATCTCACCGGCCTGTACGGCCAGCGGGATGGAATCCCAATCCAGCTTGTGGATCTCAAGCTTCCAGTTGTTCGCTTCACATATCTTCTTCGCCATCATCACGTCATAGCCGTTGGCGTAATCGCTGCTGTTGTGGATCGGCACTGCACCGTTGGAGTTGTCGGACTGGGTCCAGTTGTACGGAGCATATGCGCATTCCATACCAACACGCAGTACTCCGGTCTTCAGAACTGAATTTGGCCCGACGACGGATTAGCTGCCGCAGGCTGCCAGCGACAGCGCCAGTGCACAAACAAGTACGACTGCAACTAACTTTTTCAACATATCAATCTCCCCCTGTATTTTTGAGATAATCCCGGGCAAAATAACAGCCATGTACGGCAAAGCGTCCATGGCTACGAAGTTCACTCGTGGCAATGACAGCGCTCCGCGTTTGCGGCAGTTCGGCGGATGTTATCCGTCGCCCCAGGTAATCGCACCCTCAGGCAAGGTCGCGACCCTTCGGCGAAAAGCCCTTTTCACTGCTGCGGGTGCACTGCCCGATGCAGCAATGTACTGATTCTTTTCGCTCCTCTATCATTCGCTATTATTCTCTGTTTTTTCTATAATATATGCTTTTCCGTGTTATGTCAAGCTGTCAGGCTTTGAGTATTGCCTTTTTGCGCCATCTTTCGCGCTTTATTATAAGCTCCTTTTGAGTTCCTTTTTAAGCTACTTTTTGTATTCTTTTCGGGTTCTTTTTATACATCACGACCCGGTTGATTTATATTTTCTCACTCCGAGTTTGAAGAAAAGGTAGCAGGGTATCATAAATACGAATCCGAACAGAGGCAGAAAGATCAATAAGACATCATCCGATCGTCCGATAAGATACAGGAGCGGGTAATACTGAAACAGGGCGATGGGGATGACATAGGTGAAGAACTTCAATATGCCTTCGCCGTAGATTGAAAGCGGATATTTGCCGAACTCCCGGCTTCCGTCGGTGAAAATGTTCATGAACTCAAGGCCTTCTATGGTGAAAAAGCTGATTCCGGCGTACAGTACAAACAATGCTGAAAACACTGCTATTCCGCCGATCAGCATGATCACGAGGGCTGTTATTTTGTCAAAGGTCCAGGCGATCCCGCTTGCCGGAATGGCATATGCGAACATCAGTATAGCCTGGGAAAGCCTTCCCAGGCGGGTAAAATCGACGTTTGAAGTTAAGACCTGAAATATCTCGCTCCTCGGGCGCACAAGTATCCGGTCAAGGTCGCCGCTCTTTA
>JAAZKL010000098.1 GCA_012799845.1 Clostridiaceae bacterium | reverse complement strand
TCCGACATGAACAGCCTGGCCGCGATGTCCCTGTTGGAAAACCCTTTTGCCACAAGCTCGGCGATCTCCATCTCCCGTTCGGTCAGCAGCCCGTCAGGTATGCCCTTTCTCCTCCCGGACGACAGTTCTCCCTTTATTATATCCAAGGCAACATCCTGCATGACAGTGCCCCCGTCATGCACTATCCTGATGGCGTCCATGATCCTTGAAGGCGGGCTGCTCTTCAGCAGATAACCCCTGGCCCCGTACCTGACCGCGTTTAATATAAAATCATCGTCGTCGAATGTGGTCAGTATCAGCGTCCTTGACCCGGTTTTCGCGGATATTTCCCGGGCGGCCTCAAGCCCGTCCATCACCGGCATCCTTACATCCAGCAGTGCAACATCCACCTGATTCGTACTGCAGTATTCCACGGCCTTCCGGCCGTTGTCTACGCATTCCGCTACCTCAAAGCGGTCATCGCTCTGAAGTATTATCTTAAGTCCTTCTCTTATTAGCGCGTCATCATCAGCTATCAATACCCTGATCGGCATAGACACCTCCTGATCTGTCGATCACCTGATTTATGAGCAGCCGACTCACATACGGCCGGCTGCCTCGCTGTAGGCTGAATCCCTCTTGTCTGGTTCGCAGCTCTATGCATTATTGGAAGCTTTAAGTCTGCCGGGCTCGTTTTCAACAGGAAGCAGCGTTATTACAGAAAACCCTTCGGATCCGTCAATGATCAGCTTGCCGCCTGCCGCCCCGGTCCTCTCTTCCATGCCGGCAATTCCCATTCCCTTTTTGACGGCGGCTTCGCCTCTCCCGTCGTCCCTGACCTCCATTTTGATGACCTTGCTCATGACTTCTATCTTCACCCTGATAGCCGACGCTGCAGAGTGTTTCAGCGAGTTGGTCAGGGCTTCCCTCATGTTGTCGGTCAGAATGCCCCATTGTATATGCGTTATGACATCCAGCCTTCCCTCATAGGAGAGTTCCGTTTCTATCCTGTTGTTCAGCGTGAACTCCTCGAGGATAAGCTTCAGCCTGTTTATCCCCAGTTGCTCCGAAGCAGGCTTTATCGCTCTTAATGTGGAACGAATGCTTTCCATTCCCTTCTTCAGGTTTTCGGTCACATTTCTCACCATTTCGCCTGCCCTGGCCGTGTCATTTTCCATGATAAGCCCAACAGCTTCAAGCTGTATTATGCTGCCTGCCAGCGTGTGTCCCACTTCGTCGTGGATCTTCTGCGCCAGCGTGTTCCGTTCCTCGATCTGCGACAGGTAGCGAAGCTGGGCTTCATATTCAGTGCCCGCACTCAGCCTTGCCGACAGTTCGTCCATCCGGTCCCTGAGTTCTTCATTGGCCTTCTGCATAGTACCAAGGTTATGGATATGTTTTCTTGCCAGCAGAAAAACCAACAGGCACATCAGGCTTGCCAGCACATATTCCGGCACCACGCCGCTGTCAATGCTTAAAAAGGCAGGAATAGCGGCGAAAACCGGCAGGGCTTTCCAGTCATCAATATATGCGGATACGATCTCATAAATATCTGCGGACATCAGAAGCAGGAACAGTTCGGAAGCCAGGGCTGATGAAACAGCCAGGATAGCTACGGACAGTATGCGGAAAAGGGTTTTCAGCGAGGTTTTCCTTAACAGGTAAGCGGTGGTGACCGCAGAAATATAAAGCAGCATGAACAATACAACAAGCGCAGTATTCTCCATGCTGCCCTGAAAATAGCGCAATACGCAGTAGAACAGTATTATGAACCTCGTACCGATCATCCAGTTTTCCATATGACCTCAGGTAAAGAAACGGTTTTTGACATTGACCCCCTGCTCCAAAACCTTACACCAGGTTTTCCGGGTTCAGCGGTTCCAGTTCCTTCAGTACGAAAACCCCGTCCTTCCTTATCAGCACATCGTCGAACCATATTTCCCCGCCGCCGTACTCCGGCCGCTGTATGCATACCAGGTCCCAGTGGACCGCCGATTTGTTGCCGTTGCTGCAGATATCGTAGCAGTTTCCGGGAGTGAAATGGAAGCTGCCCCTTATTTTCTCGTCGAACAGCGTGTCCTTCATCGGCTTTTCGATGTACGGATTGATGCCCAGCGAGAATTCGCCGACATACCTGGCGCCCTCATCAGTATCCAGCACCTTGTTTATCCTGTCAGTGTCGTTGGCCTTCGCATTGATGATCTTTCCGTCCTTGAACTCAAACGTCACGTTTTCATATGTGAACCCCTGGTATTTGGATGGCGTATTGTACGTGAGCGTCCCGTTGACAGAGTCCCTTACCGGGGCCGTATAAACTTCGCCGTCGGGGATGTTCCGGTGGCCGTCGCACTTGATGGCCGGGATCCCGCGGATGGAGAATGTCAGGTCGGTACCCCTGCCGACGATCCTGACCCGGTCTGTCCGATTCATCAGTTCCACGAGTCCGTCCATAGCTTTCGACATCTTCGCGTAATCCAGGCAGCATACTTTAAAGAAGAAATCCTCGAAGGCTTCCGTGGATATTTCAGCCATCTGCGCCATTGCGCTGTTCGGATAACGCAGGATGACCCATTTCGTATGCTCCACCCTCTGCTCCGAATGCACCGGCTTGTTGAAAAGCGTGCTGTACAGCTTCATTTTATCTTCGGGAACATCGCTGAGTTCGCTGGCATTGTCCGCATACCTGATCCCTATATATGCGTCCATCTCCTTCATCCTGTCAAGCTCGAACCTTGCCATGAGCCTGATCTGTTCCTCGTTGCAGCCGATGAGGAGCGCCCGCATTATCTCGTCGTTCTTTACCGTGACAAAGGGCACGCCGCCGGCTTTGTAGACTTCCTTGACAAGAGCCTTAGTCAGCGGCACTTCATAGCCCCTTGTTTCTATAAGGATCTTTTCACCAGGCTTAACACTGCAGGAGTAATTGACCAGGTTTTTTGCCAGTGTTTCTATTCGTGGATCCGTCATTTTTCATCCGCCTTTCAGGTTATGCACCATATCTGTCTATATCTCCGGTATTTCAGCAACAGCAGGCATTATTCCCATAACGTCTACACGCTGAGCGATTTTAGTTGCAATATGTTATATCCCTATTACACGCTTATGCTGTCATGCTGCTGTTGTGTTGTCCTGTTGTCCTGCTATTCTGTCAACCTAACATGGTTTCCAGGTCATTCAGTACCTTTTCGAATGTCTTCAGGGCGTCTTCGATCGGCTTGGGCACTGTCAGATCGACGCCGGCTTTCTTCAGCAGTTCCAGCGGGTAGTCGGACCCGCCGCTCTTCAGGAACTCCAGGTAGCGGTCGATGGCCGGCACGCCGTCGCCGAGTATCTGCCTCGAAAGCGACACTGCCGCCGAGATACCCGTAGCGTATTTATATACATAGAAGCTCCTGTAGAAATGGGGTATGCGCGCCCATTCCATGTCGATGTCTTCGTCTATGACCACTTCGGAGCCGAAATACTTCTCATTCAGCCCGCGGTAAATCCTGCAGAGTTCGTCGGCATTGAGCGCCTCGCCTTTTTCGGCCATTTCATGGGTGATCTTTTCGAATTCGGCGAACATCGTCTGCCGGAACAGGGTCCCGCGGAATTCCTCCAGCCAGTGGTTCAGCAGATAAGCCCGCTCCTTCGGGTCGGTCGTCACGGAGAGCAGATAGTCCATCAGGAGCGATTCGTTTACTGTTGAGGCCACTTCTGCGACGAATATCTTGTAATCCGAGTAAATGTACGGCTGGGTTTTATTCGTGTAGTACGAGTGCATGGCGTGGCCCATTTCATGCGCTATTGTGAAGACATCGTTTATGGTGCCCTGGTAGTTCAGCAACACAAAGGGATGGGTCAGGTATGTCCCCCATGAATATGCGCCGCTGGTCTTGCCCTGGTTCTCATAGACATCTATCCATCCCGAACCGATGGCTTTTGTAAGGTCCTCGACGTAGCAGCAGCCCAGCGCCGCCAGTCCGTTTTTGACCGTCTCCAGCGCTTCCTCGTAGCTGATATGCCTGGTCGGCTGTTCGACGATCGGCACGTAGAGGTCGTACATGTGCTGTTCGTCAAGTTTCAGGGCCTTCTTCCGCAGCTTCACATACCTGTGTAGGAGCGGGAGGTTCCTGTTTACTGTGTCGATCAGGTTGTCATATACGTCCACGGGCACGTTGTCCCTGTCCAAAGCTGCATGCAGGCCTGATTCATACCGCCTGACATTTGCATAAAACTTGTCTCTTTTTATGTTGCTGCTCAGCGACGAGGCCAGGGTATTCCTCATTGCCTTATATGAATTATACAGGGTGTGGAACGCGTATTTCCTGACGCGCCTGTCCTTCGACTCGAGGAATTTTATATACCGCCCTTTTGTGACTTCGACTTCTTCCCCGTTTTCATCCCTGATAGTGCCAAACTTGATGTCGGCATCGTTGAACATGGAGAATATTTCGGAAGGAGAATCCATGACTTCATCCGCAAGAGCCAGCAGTTCTTCTTCCCTGTCGGAAAGCACATGCTTTTTTTGTCTCAGGATATCATGGAAATACTGCCTGTACAACGAGAGCCCTTCCATCTCATCGATACTCTTTTTCAACTGTTCCTCATCCAGGGATATGATCTCGGGAACGATGAAAGACATTGCGGCGCTCACTTCGGTCATCAGCGACATTGCCCTGTCGGTCAGCGCCTGATATTTCGGTTCGGCGTTATTTTCGTCCCGCCTCATCCTTGCGTAGGCAAAAACTTTCTCAGTGAGAGCAGACAGCTCATCCCTGAGCGTAAGGCACTCCAGCAGTACATCCATGCCGCTGGCAAGCCTGCCTTTATATGAAGCCATTTTGTCCGACAACTGCCGGATCTTTTTAAAATCCGCTTCCCAGTCGTCTTCGCTTGCATATATGTCCTCGAGCTTCCATTTGTACCTGGGATCGATCTCGTCTCTTGCCGGTAATCTTTTTGTTGTCACAAAGCCACTCCTTTCCTGGCCGGGGGACATTCCCGCCGCTGGGCCGATACGATGTCCCGGTGGTCACACCTGTGATCCGGAACATTGCCCGCTGTTCCGGAGTACACGCCAGCAATCCGGTACATGGCCCTCCGGTTACGCAATCCGGCCTGTACTCTTTTTCATTATTATTCCTCTGTAACATTATACCCTTTGACAGGCTCTATTACCAGTATTTATGCTGTGTATTTTATTGCCTCATCCTGCCTGTTTTAGAGCGGCAATGCTTCATTTTCGTCACTTTTTTCTTGACATGGCGAAGGACAAAAAATATCATTATAATTGCCACGGTTCCGGGTATGGCTCATAACACTGAAAACTTCGATAATACAGGCAAAGGCGCCGTATTGGATAAATGTCCGTGTATTCCATTTGAAGGGTTAGTTGCTGTAACAGCCCTGAACGGCACCGACCACGCCTGGATTTGCTGCAAAACCGGCCCGGATCTGCTGAAAATCAGGAACGAGGTTGGGAGGCCGTGAAATGGATATCATCATCAGAGATAATTATGAAGAAATGAGCAAATACGCAGCGGGCGTGATCGCCGGCTTTGTCAGAAAAAAGCCGGACTGCGTCCTGGGACTGGCCACCGGAAGCACACCGATAGGCACATACAGGGAACTGATCAGGATGCACAAAGAGGAGGGACTGGATTTTTCAGGGGTCCGGACCTTCAACCTCGATGAATACCTGGGCATCGGCATGGATCTTTCAAAGCCGTACAACGAGGACCAGAGCTATGCAAGGTTCATGTACGAGGAACTTCTCAGGCATATCAACATAAAAGAGGGAAATGTCTGCATCCCCGACGGAATGACAAAGGATCCGGAGAAATTCTGTTTATGGTATGAAGAAGAAATAAGGAAGGCCGGCGGCATCGATCTCCAGCTGCTCGGCATAGGCGGGGACGGGCACTGGGCCTTCAACGAACCCGGATCTTCACTGGCATCAAGGACCAGGGTCCAGGCTTTGGCGAAGCAGACCCTCGATGACAATTATGAACTGTTCTACAAAAACGCAGGCGTAAGCAGAGAGGAGATGCCGCATTTTGCGATCACCATGGGCATCGGCACGATCCTTGAGACAAGGAACATCCTGATGATGGCCAGCGGGATCAAAAAGGCCGATGTGGTCGCGAAGGCCCTCGAAGGACCCGTAACATCGCAGATCACCGCTTCAGCCATACAACTCCATCCCGGCGGGATCACCGTTGTCCTTGACAGGGATGCGGCGTCCAGACTGGCTAATACGGATCACTACATGCATATGGAAAAACTGAAGGAACAGTACCGGCTCTGATGTTCCAGGCTCCTTACTGTCACCGGACCTCGTCCGGAGGTTCACTGTTGATAAGTGCCCTGTAAATGAACACTGCCGCCTGGGCCCTGGTTGCGTTATACCTGGGGCCCAGCGTGTTCCCCTGCAGCCCTTCCATGATGCCTTCTCCAGCAAGCACAGCCATGCTTGATACGGCATGGGGCGAGATATTCTGCTTGTCTATGAACTTTTCAAGGACAGAATTGTCGTGTACGGTGAATTTCCGGCCCGAAACCTGGAGCGCCTTGAATATCATCACTGCGATCTCTTCCCTTGTTATCGGCGATTCAGGATAGAACCTGTTGTTCGCGTCTCCTGATATTATGCCGAAGTTTTCCGCTATCATCACTTCCCTGTAATACCATTTGTCATGTCTCACATCCGCAAGACTGCCGACAGGGGCCGTTTCCAGTTTGAACGCTCTTACCACCATTGCGGCGAACTCAGCTTTCGATATTGTATTGTTCGGTTTGAAAAGCGTGCCGGACACACCTTTTATGATTCCCATTCCAGCCAGGTTCTCGATGGCATCCTCCGCCCACGGTACGCTTCCGGTGTCTGTAAAGAACACCCTCGCGTTCGTCCTTGCTTCAGCCGTGCTGCTCTCGGCGCGGCCCACGTCATTGTACGCTTCGACCTTGTAATAATACTGCGTCCCTGCATTCAGGCCGCTGTCATAATACACGGTGGTGTCTTTTGCTACTTCAGCGACTGCATAGAAATACCGGTCGCTGTACAGGCTGCGCAGGATTCGGAAGCCTTTTTCGGAGTCCGAATTGTCGTTCCACTTTAGCCTGATCTGGGAAGCAGATACGGCCACCGCTGACAGTTCAGTGGGCGAAGCCGGCCGGGAAGTCGACACGATTATCTCATCGCTTACGGAATCCACGCTCCCGGTATAGTTGTATGCCCTGACCCTGAAGTAATATTTCGTGTATTTATTGAGATTTGACACTACGTACGTGGTTTTGTTGGCTGATACCCATGCAACCTGGCTCCATTCTCCGCCGTCACCAATCTTTCGTTCCACGATAAAACCATGCTCGTTGTTGGAAGTATCCGTCCAGCGAAGCTGTATCTGGAACTCAGATATATAATCGAATCCCAGGTCAGCAGGCGGATTTATGATCCCTATGCCGCTTGAAGCCACATTGGAAAACTCGGAGAAGGTCTGGCCTCCCTGCGTATATGCCCTTACTTTGTAACTGTACTGGATGCCTCTGTCCACCATCGTATCCGTAAAGGTGGTGATGTTTTTGTCCACTGTGGCATACAGTACATATTGTCCGCTGCCATAGGTGAGCCGCCATATTTCGAAGCCGGCTTCGTCTGTCGAATTATCATACCATTTCAGTTCGATCTCAGAGTTTTTGTTTATGGTTATATTAAGTGCCGACGGGGGTTCCAGGTAGTAATTGTGGATCGTGAGTTCATCTGAATAAAGAGAGTTATTCACGGAGTTTTTCGCCATTATCCTGTATGTGTAAAATGCTCCTGGCACAAGGCCCGTATTGTCATACCAGCCCTGCATGGTCGGCCCTGCGGTCATGATGGGGCTGAAACTCCCACTGGCCATCCTGCGTTCGATAACCACATCTGAATTGGTTACACCGGACCATGTTATGTAGATGGAGTTATCTGAAGACGGCCTGGCTGTGAACGTCGGAGTGGGAAGCAGCGTGTATGCGCCTGTGCCGTTTTCATCGGGGAACGCTTCGCCGGAGACACCAGTCCCAAGCGATTTCCTTACCCTGTAGAAGTATCTTGTATTGGGCTCCAGGCCCGTATCGCTGTATTTCAGGACACCGGCCGCCGTCGTGAATATGGGAGTCCATGTCCCGTCAACACCTTTTTTGCGCTCGATAATGGTATTGTAGTTTTCTGTCCCGGTGTAGCTCCAAGCCAGGTCGATACGCGATGATGAGACGGGCGTTGCTGTAAGCGAAGCAGGAGCTGCCGTGTCCCAGGCGACTATCGTCACTTCGTTCGACGGAGCGGACCGGCCTATGCCATTATATGCAATGACCCTGTAGATATAAGTCCTGCCCTGCACTGCCGTACTATCGGGATAAGTCGTGGTGTCCAGGGCGACCGTATCAAGTGTGACAAATTTCTTCTGGTTCTCATCAAACTTTTCGATAATAAAGCCGACCTCATTGTTGGAGTTGTCAGTCCACAACAGTGTTACTCCTGATCCGGAAGCGGCATTCGCCCTCAATGCGGTGGGCGCATTGGGCACTTTTGCGTCGACACTGACAGTGGCGTACGACGAACGTCGGCCTGCACCGTCAACGGCATTTACCCTGTAGTGATACGTGATGCCGGGTTCGATCCTGAACCTGTCGGTAAAAGTATTGGCATTTATATTTACATTCGCCACAAATGTATATTCGCCCGACGTGCTGTTCCCTCCGGCTTTGCGCCATACCTGCCATTCCTGGAGGGACCCGGTGCTCCCCGGCGGGTTGGTCCATGAAAGATCGATCTGGTCCGATGCTGTGATCCTTGCTGTCAGGCCGGTCGGCGCCACCAGGCTGTTGACGTAATTCGTTATATTGCTGTAGCCTGTGTATCCCTTGTCTTCCCTTGCCTTCAGCCTGTACCTGTATTGCCCTCCGGTTTCGACCTTGTGTGTCGTGTAATAGCCTGACAGCGTCGTAGCTATGGTCTCCCAGGCGCTCCATGACGTGCCGTCCCATTTTGAGCATTCCAGTACGAATTTATCGATATTTGACGATGCGTCCCATGAGACCCTGACTGTCTCTTCGCTCATGTATTCGGCGTTGAGGACCGGAAATGACACAGGTACGACCGTAACAGGGTCGGAAGGCGCCGATAAGCCATATCCGGCAGCCTCCGTCTGGACGGTGAACGTTACCGGGCTCGACACGGTTATCGGTTCTCCTGTATAAGTTGTCCCCGTAACATATTCGGGCGGCATGGAAACGCCACCCACGGTAATGTTGATCCTGTT
>JAAZKL010000097.1 GCA_012799845.1 Clostridiaceae bacterium | reverse complement strand
GAAGATCGTTGCAAGGGCTGCAGGCTGTGTGTATCTGTCTGCCCCAAGAAAATAGTCATAATGGACGAAGAGAGGCTGAACCTCAAGGGTTTTCACCCGGCAACGGTGAAGGAAATGGAAAAGTGCATCGGCTGTGCGTTCTGTGCAACGATTTGTCCTGACTGTGTAATAGTAGTAGAGAAGTGACAGGGGGTAGGTTCAATGGGAGAAAAGATACTTATGAAGGGCAATGAAGTAGTTGCCGAAGCTGCATTGAGAGCAGGCTGCAGGCACTATTTCGGCTACCCTATTACACCGCAGACTGAGATAGCTCATTATTTCGCAAAAAAGATGCCCCAGTACGGAGGCACTTTCATACAGGCCGAGAGTGAAGTAGCCGCGATGAACATGGTATACGGCGCGGCCAGCGCAGGGGCAAGGGTGATGACGTCATCCTCCAGCCCCGGAGTGAGCCTTAAGCAGGAGGCCATATCATATGCGGCGTGTGCCGAACTTCCGGCTGTTATCGTAAATATCATGAGAGCAGGCCCGGGACTTGGCGGGATACTTGCAGCCCAGAGCGACTATTTCCAGGCTACGAAGGGCGGAGGCCACGGCGATTACAGGATGGTGGTGCTTGCGCCCAGCAGTGTCCAGGAACTGTATGAACTGGTGGTGGAAGCATTCAATATTGCAGACAGATACCGTACCCTCTGCATGATCATGGGCGACGGCATGCTGGGACAGATGATGGAAGCCGTCGAGTTCAGGGATCAGGAAGATATATGCCAGGCTGACAAGAGTTGGGCTGTGACAGGCACGGAGATGAAAAGGGATCACAATATCATAACATCGATATATATAGATCCTGAGGTCCTGGAAAAACACAACCTCAAGCTGCAGGCAAAATACAGGCAGATCGCGGAGAATGAGACGAGAGTCGAGATCTGCAACTGCGACGGCGCCGATATAATAGTAGCTGCATATGGCACGGTGGCCAGGATCATAAAGAATGTTATAAAAACTGCTGAAAAAGAGGGGATCAGGGTCGGGCTGATAAGACCGGTCACCCTTTGGCCTTTCCCGGCAGCAGCGTTCGAGAAATACGCACAGGTACCGAAGGCCTTCCTTTCCGTAGAGATGAGCGCAGGCCAGATGGTCGAGGACGTAAGACTTGCAGTAAACGGCAAAAAGCCTGTGCACTTCCTTGGAAGAATGGGCGGCATGATTCCGACCCAGAAGGAAATACTCGAAAAAATCAGGGAAATTCTGAAGTAAAGGGGAATGACAATGGCTATAGTATTTCAGAGGCCGCATGCCTTGAGAGAAACTCAGATGCACTACTGCCCGGGCTGTACGCATGGGATAGTGCACCGGCTGATAGCAGAAGTTATAGACGAGCTTGGTATCGAGGGGAAGACGATAGGCGTATCCCCCGTGGGATGTGCATATAACAATTACCTGTATTTCAACTGCGATATGGTGCAGGCTGCCCATGGCAGAGCACCGGCGGTGGCGACGGGCATCAAGCGCGTCCATCCCGGCAATGTGGTATTTACCTACCAGGGCGACGGCGATCTTGCCGCGATCGGTACGGCAGAGATCGTACATGCTGCCAACAGGGGAGAGAAGATAACCACCGTTTTCATAAACAATGCGATCTACGGCATGACTTCAGGCCAGATGGCGCCGACCACGCTCATCGGACAGGTGACGACCACTTCGCCTTTCGGCAGGAAACCTGAGATCGACGGATTTCCGCTGAATGTATGCGAAATGCTGTCGACGCTGAAGGGCGCGGTTTATGTAGAGCGCGTGTCCATGCACGATATCAAAAACATAAAGAACGCGAAAAAAGCGATAAAGAGGGCTTTCCAGGTGCAAATGGCCGGCCTGGGCTTCTCGATAGTGGAAGTCCTTTCGACATGTCCCACCAACTGGGGCGTCGATCCCGTGAATGCTCTGAAATGGATCGAAGAGAAGATGATACCGCAATACCCGATCGGCAACTTCAGGGGAAAGGATTTGGAGGTGTAACATATGGCGCAGACAGATATGATATTTGCAGGTTTTGGCGGTCAGGGAATACAGGCGGCCGGAAAACTTATCGCATATGCAGGCATACTGGAGGGCAGGCACGTTTCATTCCTTCCGTCCTATGGCCCGGAAATGCGCGGAGGCACTTCCAACTGCCATGTCATCGTGTCTGACGAACCCATAGGCTCGCCGATACTGAACAGCGCAACTGTCGTAATGGCCATGAACAGGCCGTCGCTGGACAAGTTCGAGAGTTACCTGGAGCCCGGCGGTATATTGCTGATCGACAGTTCATTGATAAACAGGGACCCGGTCAGGACAGATATCAGGGTATTTACGATACCGGCCACACAGATAGCTTCCGAAATGGGAAACCTGGCATTCGCAAACGTAATAATGCTGGGCAAGCTCATAAAGGAAACAGGAGTCGTTACAGCCGGGAATTTCGAAGGCGGACTCAAAAAGGTACTGCCTGAGAGGAAGCATTATCTGATCCCTGAGGAAATGAAGGCGCTGAGGATCGGGATGGATTACTGATAAGGCAGGCAGATCCGGAACGGAAAGATGTAAACAGTACAGGACCCGCAGACGGGATATTCGTTTGCCGGGTCTTTTTCATATCACGACCAAAGCAGATAGCGCTTCCTGGCCGATGTTAAAACTTCAGACCGGATAAGTCAGCGTACAAAACCTATGACCTGGGAGGAAGGGATATATGATATCTCCTCAGATGTATGTCCCTTGTATATATGTTCATGCATATCATTATATTCCAGTACGCCTTCCATCTTGTGGATATGGCCGTTTTCAGTTTTCCTGGGCATTCCCGTCACGCCGCAGAAATAATGGGTATGGTTGCGGTATGATGAAACACCGTAATAAAAGTGAAAATGGAAGCTGCCTATGCCCACCATTCCGCCCGCATACCCAAGCAGCCTGTGGTTGTGGCCGTTTGCAAGTCTGCAGTCAAATTTGAATTTGTGTATGTGTGATCTCATATAAGCCTCCATGTCATGTGCTTATTATGTTGCGAATTTCCGTATTCAAATATTAGTTGTATATTCTGCTAATTTTTTGTTTGTCAGTCAAAAAGAGTGGTAATTATTGAATGGTCTGCAATAGACATTATAATCCATATAAGGGACCGCTTGCAATACGGTGCGGCCCGGAAAAACTGACGACTGACCCCTTATTGCCTGCTGTATGCTCCGAGCATACAGCTTTTTTTGCATGTTGACGAAAGCCGCACTCATTCCGGGGTGACAGACCACATAATAAGTGCTATCATAGTTTATGACAACTTTACGGGAGAGGATTATGAAGAAGATCAGGATTTTAACCGCCGCAGCGCTGCTGATACTTGCCGCTGCGGGTATTACAACTGCGGTCCTTTACAACAGCGAGGCATACAGGGAAAGGCAGGCATTGCGGGAAACGTCCCCCGGAGAGATAGAGGAAAGCGGCCAGGCCGAAGGAACTATCCCGGGCAGCATGCAGGAGGATGACAGCGGTTCCGCGGCGGGAAACGGACAGGGATTGGGCGAAGTACCGGAAAATACTGCAGGACCCGGCAGCGGGCAAACAGGCGGAGGAGCCGCAGGATCTGACGGACCTGAAGAGCCCGGGGAGCCCGAAGAACCTGAGGTCCCTGAACTCAGGTTTATTGCGGTCGGCGATATTATGCTCGGCAGGGGAGTCGAGTATTGGATAAAGAAAAACGGCGGCGGATACGAATCGGCATTCGCTAAAGTGAGGAATCTGCTGGAGCAGGGCGACATAGTGTTCGGGAATCTTGAATGTCCCCTGACATCAAGCGACAAGGGACTTTCCAAGACCGGCAAAATAGTACTCAAAGGAGAACCTGAATCCGTCACGGCGCTGACAAGCGCCGGGTTCAACCTGCTGAGCCTGTCCAACAACCATATCATGGATTATTATGAAAAAGGCCTGTTCGACACCATGGAACTCCTGGACCAGCACGGCATAGTGCATGCCGGCGGCGGCAGGAATATAGATGAAGCAAGGAAGATGGCTGTCATAGAGAAAAACGGGATCAAAATCGGCCTGCTGGCATATACGGATATGGCTGAGATCGTCTTTGCCGGCAATCCTTACCTGTCATTTGCGGCGGGTCCGGAAAAATCCGGCGTCGTGCCGAGAAAACTGGAAACAATAAGGGAAGATATACAAAAGAACCGCGGCCAGGTCGACCTGCTTGCTGTTTCACTGCATTGGGGAATAGAGGAGAGCTTCAGGGTGACCGATGAACAGGTGGAGTTCGCCCACACCCTGATAGATGATGGCGCTGATATCATACTCGGGCATCATCCCCACCAGTTCCATGGGATCGAAATATACAAGGGCAAGCCGATTCTGTACAGCCTGGGAAATATACTGTTCGATCAAAACGAGTCTGAAAATATGGAGTCGTTCATTGTCGATATGCAATACAAAGGCTCTGAGTTGGTCGGGTTGTCGGCTGTACCTGTGAGGATCCTGAAAAAATCATATGTGGAAGTCCAGACGGACAGAGATGCGGCCGAAATACTGGCCAGGCAGGTGGACCTCAGCCGCAGGCTCGGAACTGAACCTGAAGTCGTGAACGATGTTCTTATATACAAATAACCGTACAAAGGAGTAAGAAATGAGAGCTGTCAGATGCATGTTCTGCGACGGAAATACAACGATCCACAATATCAATGCGCAAAAGAGAGTAAGAGGCAAAATGATAACGGTGACCAATGCTCCTGTCTATTACTGTGACAACTGCAATGAGACTTTTTTGTCAAAAGAGACGCAGAGTGTCTTCAGGTATATACAGGACAGGAGACTGGACGAAAAGAGGATCCTGTTCAACTTCGATGACATGGTCAACCGGCTCTACTAGACATTGCTTTCCTTACGACCGGAAGCAGAGATGCGCCTGCGAAGGCTATTATGGCAAAAAGGACGGCGTCCTTTATCAGATATGGCAGATTTCCCGAAATGACCATCAGGAGGCCCGCCTGCTTATTTCCCAGGTAAATGCGGATTATCAGGAGCATGTGGGCAATGCCGGGGATATAAATCGCAAGAAGGCCAGGCAGCAATGCTTTCAGGTTGTTCGCAGGCGTCGGTTTTCCGGATCTTGCCGAAATCCGGCCGATAACATATGCTCCTGCAATAAAGCCGATGATAAAACCGAACGATTTTTCGAAAACCGAAGCAAGCCCGCCGCCGCTGGCAAATACCGGCAGGCCGGCAAGACCAAGACACATGTAAACTGTCATGGACAAGACCGCCGGCTTGGCACCGAGGATCAGTCCGGAAAGAGCGCAGAAAAAAGTCTGCAGGGTTACGGGCAGAAGCGGGAAAGGTATCCTTATATATGCTCCTGCGGCCATCAGCGCAGCAAAAAGCGATACGAGCATCAGCTGCCTCACAGTCAACCTGGTGGTGCTCTTTGTGTTGCTCTTCATGTCAGTCTTAATGTCGGTTCTCATGTCATTCTTCCTTTCAGTTATAAAAAACCGATTCTTATGTTTATTCCACGGCCAATTGCTATTTTAAGCACAAAACGCCAAATTGTCAACCGCATACACTGAATAGGTTGACAATACTCTGAAAACGCAATTCAGCTCAATACGCGTACCAATGTCGAACCAGCTCCTATTTTGGTGAAATTAACTGAAAAAATGGCGGAAAACAGTGCTGATTTATAATAAATCATCGATAATTGGATAATATATGTACTGTATATTGTCCGCTTTTAAAAAACATGGTATGCTAAAAACGTTTGATAATGTACATATTTAATATACATAATATTTATCAGGAAAGTTGATGGACAATGACTGTTACACTTACTGATTTCTTGAGCCAACTGGTTACTAATCCGGCATTGATGGTGATCGTACTGCTGACCCTGGGCGTCATCCTGGTAAACGGATGGACAGACGCCCCCAATGCTATCGCCACATGCATCTCGACGCGGTCGCTGGGACCCAGGCCTGCCATTGTCATGGCCGCTGTTTTCAATTTTCTTGGAGTTCTTGTCATGACACTGATAAACTCAAAGGTTGCCGAAACGATCTACAAAATGGTCGATTTCAGGGGAGACAGCCACGAAGCGCTTGTAGCCCTGTGCGCAGCCCTTGTTGCCATCGTCCTCTGGGCAACGGCCGCATGGTGGTTCGGCATCCCAACCAGCGAAAGCCATGCGCTGATCGCAGGCATATCCGGAGCCGCCATAGCGCTTCAGCGCGGCATAACCGGCATCAATCCGAACGAATGGGTCAAGGTGATTTACGGGCTTTTCCTTTCGGTCGTGATGGGATTTGTCGGAGGAGTGCTGATTGTGAAGCTTGTCGAATTCATATTCAGGGGCTTCAACAGAAGGAGGACATATTCATTTTTCAAATATGCCCAGATAGCCGGCGCCGCGGGAATGGCATTCATGCATGGGGCACAGGACGGACAGAAGTTCATGGGAGTGTTCATGCTGGGCGTGTTCCTTGCGCAGGGACAGGCGAACGTCACCACTTTCATCATACCGCTGTGGCTGATCGTGCTTTGTTCCGCAGTAATGGCACTCGGCACATCTGTTGGCGGCATGAGGATCATAAAGTCAGTCGGCATGGATATGGTCAAGCTGGAGACGTACCAGGGCTTCTCCGCAGACATAGTGGGGACTTTGAGCCTGCTGACCGCGAATTACTTAGGACTGCCTGTCAGCACGACGCATACGAAGACGACGGCTATCATGGGAGTGGGTGCGGCCAGGAGGATATCTTCCGTCAACTGGGGTGTCGTAAAGGAGATGCTGACGGCATGGATCATGACATTCCCGGGCTGCGGACTGATAGGATTTTTGATGGCTTCACTGTTTATGAAGATATTTTAAATTATGATACTCTGGCTTTTAAAATATTGTTGATGAGGATGATCTGAAATGTCAAAGAAAAAAGGAGAAAACTATTTCGACACATTTGTCGAACTGGTCGGTTATTCATGCAAAGCAGCGGATCTGCTTAAGGAGATAGTGAACGATTACAATGCTGAAATGCTGCCCCAAAAAATGAAGGAGATGCACGAAATAGAGCACAGCGGCGATGAAGCGCGGCACAGGATGATCAGGAAACTGGCCAGGGAATTCATAACTCCCATAGACCGGGAAGATATAATGGCGCTGGCCGACTCTATCGATACGGTTACCGATACGATAGAGGACGTGCTCATGCGGATGTACATGTTCAATATCAGCAAGGTAACCGATCATGCCATGAAAATGACAGATGTCATCGTAAAATGCTGCAACGCATTGAAGACAGCCCTGGACGAATTCTGCAACTTCCGCAAGTCCTCGAAGCTGCATGACCTGGTCGTGGAAGTGAACAGGCTGGAGGAAGAGGGAGACGTCCTGTTTATGGATGCGACCAGAAAGCTGTATGTAGAGTGCGGAGACTATAAGGAACTGGCTGCATGGGACACG
>JAAZKL010000096.1 GCA_012799845.1 Clostridiaceae bacterium | reverse complement strand
TAATTCCTGAGGATCGAGCCATGCAATTCCAGTACTTTTTTGCTGCCGGCTTTCTGATGCAGGCCGTCGATGTTCTGCGTGATGACTGCCTTCAGCTTGCCATCGGCCTCAAGCTGCGCCAGTTTTCTGTGGGTGATGTTGGGTTCCGCATCAAGAAAAATGATCTTGTCACGGTAAAATTCATAAAACTCCGCCTGGTTCCTGATGAAAAAGGAATAGCTGAGGATAGTCTCAGGCGGGTATTTGTACTTCTGGTTATACAGCCCGTCGACGCTGCGGAAATCCGGTATCCCGCTTTCTGTAGACACACCGGCCCCGCCGAAGAAAACGATGTTGCCGCATTCATCCACCCATTTTCGCAAGACTTCCACACCGGACATAATTTCATCTCCCTTAGCAATGCTCAGAATATATGCTGCCTCTATCTCAGGCTGAGGCTTCCCTTCTTGACAAGCGTACCGAGGTCATGGACCTGCAGTTGGCCGTCAGAAAGAGTGTACAGGTCGTCTCCGATATAGAATCCCCTGTAAATGAAATCATCATTACGGATCTCATACATCGATGCCCCGTCTGGAACATGCGTCACACGGCCCCTGTATTTGAAATCATCCCTTGAAATATTATACAGGTAGTATCCGGCAAAATAATCCGAATCAGTATCCAGATAATTCACCGGGAATCCCATTATGCCTTTATCCAGCGATATCATCAGGGCTTTATGGTCACTGGCAAGCAGGGACTCCGCCTTTTGGCCGATCACCTCTTTTTTCGCCTCAACAGGGTTCGATACATCCGACACATCGAAAAGCGACAGCTTGAAGCCTGTCGTAACTGTACCCCATCCGCCTGTTTCATCGGTTTCATATCCAAACCCGAGCACATGGTCCTTGTCAAGTATATGCATATATGTACTGTATCCGGGGATCTTCAGATAACCCAGCACAGCAGGCTTTGCGGGATCAGACGCGTCTATCACGAAGAACGGGTCGATCTGCCGGAACGTAACCATATATATCCTCTCACCGGCAAAACGCGTGCTGTATATCCTCTCGCCCTGCGCTATGCCTTCGAGCCTGCCGATTATATCCAGGTTTTCGTCAAGCGTGTATACATTGTTGCCTGTCGTACCAAATGTCTCGCTTGTCGTGGTGGCTATCCTGAAAATCCCGTTATACTCGTCCATTGAGAATTGGTTGAGTATCTGGCCGGGCACCCTTCCCTTCGCCTCGTAAACTATCCTGCCGCCATCAAGGCCGAACCTGTAAACGGTCGTCAGGTAATCGTAGAAAGGATACCCTGTCACCCTGCTTTTAAGCACATTGTATTCATACGCCGAAACAGCCGTATACATGTGGTCCTGCGACACATACATCGACCCGGAACTGCCCAGGTACGTCTTTATATCCTCCCTGCCGCTGGCCAGGTCCAGGCCGACAGTTATCATATAATTCGGACGCACCATATCCCTGAAGTAATATATGTCTTTCAGGCTTATCTCCCTGACCTCGCCGGTCCGGTTGTCGACTAGCCTGGGAGTGACATAATTCTCGATCAGGCCTCTCAGATCGTCGAAAAGTTCGCCGCTGTTTTTGGCTCCGGTCTGCTGCAGTACATATCTCTCTTCAGCAGCATCTTTCTTTAATTCTGCCACAAACTGCTCCTTATTGTTTGTGGCCAGCATTTCCATTAAATCATTGCTGGAATAGTAGCTGAAAAACCTTACCGTGGAATTGGTTACAATGTACAGATCATAACCGATAAGCCTTGATGAAAGATATCTTCCTTCATACTCCTTGTCGCTGACAAGTACAGGCTTTGCCCTGTCGGATATATCGTATACCTTTACATTTGTGCTGGTTATACGCAGATACCCCGATATACTGTCCAAAAGCAACTGTTCCCTGCTGCTGCGTGCTTTGTATTCGAACGAGGAATCACCGATGATGAGAACCAGTTTGTCCTGGTTGATATAGATTTCGCTGACGCGCCCTTTGAACGGGATCCTGGAAACGATGCGCAGGTCCTGCGGGTCCGCGTTTATGATCTTCAGTTCATTGTTACCCGAAATATAGATATATTTTCCGTCTGTTTTGATAAGGTCCCCCTCGTCGACGCCTTCTACCTGGACGTTCGTACCGGAATAATCGGAGCCTGCTGATGAGGCTGGCTTCTCAGCGCTGTCGGCCGGAGCCGGCGCCGCAGTGGCAGAATCCCATGCATCAGGTTCATTCTTGACACCCGGACGGATCTGTATATCAGGACCATAGTCATAATAGCGCAGGTAGTCCGACATGTAGCCGTTATACTTCAGTAATTGATAAAAACTCTCCAGATCGCCTATCGTCGGCAGCTCATCCGTTTCTTCCGACACACCTGCTGCCGCCGGTGGTTTGGTAACATGGACGCTCTTCGTTTTTCCGTCCCATTCCACTTTATAGCCGAAGTTCTCCGAAATATATCTGATTGGTATAAAAGCACGGTTGCCCCTTATGATCACGCTGCAGTCGAGGTATTCCACGGCTCCGTTGTTCAGTACGGCCCTGTTGCCCGCCTCCATCATTATTTCCCTGCTGTCGTCCTTGATGATGACTATCCGGTTGGCAGAATTCCAGTCCACAGTCACACCGATCTTTTCAAAAAAGCCCCTTACCGGGACGAGTACCCTCGTGCCCGTATGTACAGGCTGCGCATCCGGAAATGCTATCTTTTCGCCATCAAGCCAGACGGAAACCACCGTTTCTGCGCCTGCCGAGCAGTAGCCGCCGGCGCCGGCCAGCATTATAGCAGCAGCCAGCAATAATGTGAACAGCTTCTTCATAATGTTCCCCCCATGCATCATATTACGTACTGTTTGACGTAATTTTCCACAATATGTTCCAATGCGTTCCATCCTGCATCCTCAACAAATGTTTGCGGAATAAAAGCAAAAGCCTGCTGGGGATGCCCATCCCGCACACAGGCTTTATCAGCAGTTTATGTATCCGATCAGTAACCCAGGTCTTTTAGCACCTTATTTATCGCATCCTTGTTTTTCTTGTCGGTTTTTACAAAAACAAGCGTATTGTCTATCCTGGATACCACGTAATATCCATCTTCCGTAGTCAGCTTATAACTGGCGTGATTGCCGAGATTGACCGAATTGTAGGCGGAATTGCCGCTGCGCAGATCCTCAAAGTCGGACTTGTTTGCATTATACATAGCCTTTGCATCGTCGCTGGTATTCAATACGTAGAATTCCAGCTTGTAATCCTCCTTCATCGTAACAAAAGCTGCATCAAGAAGTCCTTCCTCGTACTGGTCTGTAATATCGTAGATTTCGAATCCGGCTTCCTCCATTTTCTCTTTGAATCCGTCGGATGTCAGCGGCGTCTTGTTCGTTGAGCATCCTGAAAAAATGAGTATTGCCGCAATGATATACAGAAATAGTGTTTTCATTTTGGTTTTCACAATACATCTCCCCCTGTCAATATATTATGCAAGTTGATCAGACAAGGCAAAACTGTACACAGAACAGAAACTGCCGTGTTTCACATTTGCCTGTATTTCGTCTGAATATTACAGTATTTCTGAAAAATTTTACCTGCACATATTTGTCAGAATTTTATCACAGATTGCAGATCAGTTCAATAGCACTTCCGGAATACTACCGGATTTTTCAGATTTTACGAATCTTCCGGGTCTTTCAGATCTTCTAAGCTTCTGGATTTTTTCGGATTTTTCGGATTTTTCGGTCTTCCGGATCTTCTCGAGCTTCCGGTACTTCCGGATCTTCAGGATTTACGGTACTTATGAAATTTCCGGATTTTCGATGCTTCTGAATATTCCGAATCTTCTGGAACCTCCGAATATTTTGGATCCTCTGGATCTTCCGGATATTTTGGATCCTCTGGATCTTCCGGATATTTTGGACCCTCTGGATCTTCCGGATATTTTGGATCCTCTGGATCTTCCGGATATTTTGGATCCTCTGGATCTTCCGGATTATCCCGAATGTTTTATAACACCGTATCAATATTTACCGCTGCTGCCTCCGCCGCCGGAACTTCCGCCGCCGCCGGAACTTCTGCCGTCAAAGCCTCCCCTGGAACCGCCTCTTCCGGAGCTTCTGTCGCCAAATCCGCCTCCTCCGAAGCCGCCTCTGCCGAAACCTCCGCCGCCCCAGCCTCCGCCACCCCAGCGGTCACGGCCCCCGAAGCCCCAATGCCTGTATCCGAAGAACCTGCTCAGGAAGGCTATCCTTATCAGCGTTTGTGTGATCCTGAACCTGAAAATGATCCCGTCGACAGCCAGGAACACAAAAATGGCCAAAATATAGAACAGGTTGCGGGCATCTCCGCTATAATCCCCGCTTCTTGCATGATGCCGGCGGTAAAAGTCATAATCCTCCCTGCTGTCTGACGGGAGCTTCTTGCTTATTTCATCCATCGATACGCCGTATTCTTCAGCCACTTCATTGACGACCGCGATGTATCCGCTCAGCAGGCCGCTGTTGTAATCACCCTGCGACAGAT
The DNA here is from genome assembly GCA_012799845.1 of Clostridiaceae bacterium. Lineage (GTDB taxonomy): Bacteria > Bacillota > Clostridia > Acetivibrionales > DTU013 > DTU013. The sequence goes on along the minus strand of JAAZKL010000096.1, from coordinate 3,792 downwards.
ACGGGTTCATATATTCTTTTCTGATCTTTGCGGTTTCAATATCAGTAAGGGCGCCTTCAAGCCCATAACCCACCTCGATCCTGAGCATCCTGTCCTTCACTGCGTTCAGGATCAGCACTCCGTTGTTCTTATCCTTCTGCCCTATGCCCCACTGTCTGAACAGGCCGTTGGCATAACTGTCGATATCCTGTCCGTCAAGCGTATCGACAGTTACAACTGCGACCTGCGCTGTCGTGAGCTCCTCAAGGCTTTTCCCTATACGTATTATGTTTTCCTTCGTATCCCTGCTCAGCACCCCGGCAAAATCATTGACAAAGAACTCCGGCGTTGCAGACGGATAAAGCCCGGCTCCATTGCTGCCAAATGCCGGCAGAAATATGAGTATTGCAGTAAGGATCACTGTTATTGTAAGGATCGCCGTTACCTTAAAGATCGCTGCAGACTTTTTCCTCATTTCATACCTGCTCTTTATGTTGAACATCCTTTTTCCATTGACCTTGCTCTTTATGTTGACCTTGCTCTTTATGTTGACCCTGCTCTTCTGATGACCCTGCTCATTCTGTTAACTTGCTCTTACCGTCGGCCCTGCTCTTTTTGTTGACCCTGCTCTCCCCGTTGACCCTGCTCTTCTGATGACCCTGCTCATTCTGATAACTTACTCTTACCGTCGCCTTGCTCTTTTTGTTGACCTTCTCTTTCCGTAGACCCCGCTCTTTACTCTGACCTAAATCCTAATAACCCGGTGCTTTATAGTTTGGTCGATTTATGTATAGCTTATCATAAGCCCCTGTGCTTCCTTTTATTGACCCTGTACTTCCCTGGTTTGTAATCAACTCTCACATCTCTTATGCCCGCTCAGTTGCCAAAATCGACTTTTGGAGCTTCCTGCGCACCGGGAGAAGCTCTGAAGTAATCTTTCTTCTCAAAGCCCATCAGCTTTGCGAAAATATTTCCCGGGAATTTCGTTACCTTCGTATTATATGCCTGGACCGCATCTATGAAATCCTTCCTGGCTACTGAAACCCTGTTTTCAGAGCCTTCGATCACGGTCTGCAGGTTTTCGAACAGGGTATCGGCTTTCAGTTCAGGGTAGTTTTCAACAAGCGCCAGCATACTTCTGCCTGCCGCAGCCAACTGTTCATCGGCTGCGATTTTACTGTCGATGTCCGAATAATTATCATACAGCACAGCCCTGGCTGCCGCTATTTCGCTCACTACCTTTTCTTCATGCTGCACATAGCCTTTTACGGTCTCCACCTGGTTGGATATCACGTCGGCTCTTCTCTGCATCATGCTCTCGACTGTGCTCCACGCCTTCTGCACTTGCTGGTCGGCAGCGACAAGCCCGTTGTATGACGAAATGGAAGTGACCGCCAGTATGATGACCACCAGTGCAACTATCCCCAGTTTGATCCATCTTCCATAAATGTAGGAATTGTAATTCATTTTCATGGTACCACCCCTTCTACGTATAGACTCCATCTGCTGAATATATTACTTTTTCTTCCCACATGTTTACGCATCAAATCGCGCAGTTGTCTGAAAAACTAACCGCAGCTTTTCGGGACCCTTTCCGGCAGTCCGGAGCAGAGTACATCGATCCCGGCGCGCTTCAGTTTCAAACCACCTCAGTCCCAGCGCACCTCAATCCCGACGCGCTTCAGACTCAAAACTTTTCCAGGGTATATTTACAGGCGCCCCATTGCCAATAATGTCGTCGATATGGAGCAGCAGCGGAAAATCGGCAGGAGAAGCCATGCCCTTTTTGATCAACGTCTTTAGCGCGGATGCGGTACGCTTTGCTATCACGACCGATTCCAGGGTGACCCCGTCCAGCAACTCCATCGCCTTTGCAAACGATATCCCGCGGCCGAGCAACGTACCGAGATGCCGGGTGCGCCCGCCAAATATCGTGACGTACAGGTCGCCGGCTCCGGTTATGATATTGTCATCAGCACAGCCGGCCATCTTCAGCAGCATGCGCATCTCCCTGATGCTTTGCCCGAACAGCGCGGCCTGGGGATTATAATGCAGATCACAGCCTTCGCCGCATTCACGCTCGGCCAGCCCCACAGCCAGCGTCACACCCAGTGCATAGGCATTTTTAAGCGCAACGGCGCATTCGATGCCGCGCACATCGGTGGACAGGCTTATATGGTAATAATCAGTTTCAAGTATGGACTTCAGCCTTCGCAGCACACCCATATCCCTGCCGCAGAAAAACACTGCGGAATGGTGCCGGTCCGCCAGTTCATAGCTTGTGCACGGGCCGCCGATTGCATTCAGCGACATACTCCGGCCGCCCAGTTTGCCTTCATAGTATTCGGGGTAGCATATGAGCCCGCCTTCCGGTGTATCGAACATTCCTTTCGTCACAGACAGCACAGGCAGGTCATCCGGTATGACCGCAAGCACCTCCCTGAGGAACCATTCGACACCGAAGCTGCTGACTCCGCCTATCAGCAGGTCCGCTCCCTCAACAGCTTCCTCGAACCCTTCGAACTGGAAATAATGGATCCCATTGGGCATCCTGCGTTTCAAAGTGATATGCCGGCCATTCTTCCGGCAGTTATCAATTATCTCCCGGTCCAGCGGCGTCCCTACAAGCCGCACTTCGTGGCCGTTGTCCCGTGCCGGGAAGCAAAGCGCAGATGCCATCACGCCGGCACCCACGACGGTTATTATGCTCATATACATCTCTCCCTGCTTACTGCTGACATCTCTCCCTGCTGACTGCCGATGTCTCTCCCTGCTGATGCATGTATCTATGTCTATAGAGTTTCCACAATAAATAAAGGGACATACCTCTTCCTCAGGATAATAAGGTACGCCCCAATCCAGAAACCAAAGGCATGCCTTTGGGCTGGATATCAAAGCTATGCCCCCGGGCCACCGGGTCCGGTCATGCCGGAATCACCACGGCAGTATATCGCCGGTATGAGACATATACATCTGATCACGCGGCACATCATCGATATTGACGGCAATATTTACTATGTTTGCTGCGCTCTCGTCTGGCGATACGGAATACTTGCTCGCAAAGGAATCCGGGCCGCCCATCGCAGTGCGTACCCAGCCCGGATGGATGCTGATCACACGGGCGGAACGCTTCCAGAGTTCATTGGATAAGATCTTGGCGCCCATATTCATCGCCGCCTTCGACATACAGTAGCAGTACTCCTGCCTGCGTCTGCTGCCGCCTATGCTGCCGGCCTCCGAAGAAATGTTCACCACCAGGCTGCCCTTCTGTATCAGCGGCCATAGTGCCTTGCAGATGCGAAGGGCTCCCAGCGCGTTTATGTTGATCATCTCCAAACCGGCGTCGATATCCGTATGTTCAAGGCCTGTCTTGGCATCGAACCTGTACACGCCGGCGTTGTTATAAATTATATCCAGCTTCTTTTCCCCAGCCAGCAGATTCCTGGCTGCTTCGGTAACACTTTCAGTGGACGCGACATCACAGTGGTATATTTTCAAACCCTCCGACGCAGCCGCAAGGTTTTTGAGCTCATCGGTCAACGTCCTGTAAAGAGCGTAAACCTTATCGCCTATGTCCAGGTGCTTTTTGGTTAAGCTGTAACCCAGCCCTCGCCCGGCGCCTGTTACCAAAACCGTTCTTGCCATATAGACAGTCCTCCTCTTTACTTATGCTCCGGTGTTACTCCGATGTTACGGGTTTATCCCGGTGTATTGGTTTCTCCCGGCGTTATGGGTTCCTCCCGGTGTATTGGTTCCTCCCGGTGTATTGGTTTCTCCCGGCGTTATGGGTTCCTCCCGGTGTATTGGTTCCTC
>JAAZKL010000095.1 GCA_012799845.1 Clostridiaceae bacterium | reverse complement strand
TGATTCGGTGCGCCATACTGATTCGGTGCGCCATACTGATTCGGTGCGCCGATATGGATCCAAGCACATATTTCGACCTGAGCGCCGATATGGAACGTGGAATTTACTGAGTCGAACAGTTTACGCGCTAGAATCAAACAGTTTGCGTGTTAAAAAGCCCTGTTGCCCAGCAGGGCTTTTTTGTTTTCGGGATGCACTGCTCAGGAACATTATTTCCACGGGAAATAAAGGCTGGGTGTACAAAAATTTGAGTGTTGTGTGCCGTGTCCGGCAATTCTGCAGAGCCAAGACTACATAATGTGCTGAAAACCAAATTATGAAAACCAATTTATTGACACATTTCAATAAAATTTCGATTTCCACTTGCAACAATCAAATTTTTGTACACCCTCCTCCAATGGATAGCTATGGTGACGGCTCTTGTAACAGGATTGTCAGGTTACGGTTCTGGTGTCAGAATTGACGGGGACGGTTCTGGTGTCAGGATTGTCGGGGACGGTTCAGGTGACCGTCCAGGAACCGTCCCCCGTCAGTCCAGGAACTGTTCCCGTCAATCCAGTCACATTGCGAACACCCAAGGTATCTGGTAATATGATACCGAGGTGTTCACATGAAACTAGAGGGTCTTCATGAGAAGGGACTTTTCACTGAGCGTTATCCCTTCCGGCTTGTAGAAAATACAGCAGATGAGTTCAGATACCCGATGCACTGGCACAATGCGGCCGAGTTGGTTTATAACGCCGCGGGCACCTGTTGCATCAGCGTGGCGGGATCGGATCACACGCTAACGGATGGCGAACTGCTGCTTATCCCGGCAGGAGAGATCCACGAGATCATCTCATGCAGCAAGAACGGGAAAAGGTATTTCATCCAGTTCAACATATCGTCGCTTGACGGCTTCGGCGGCATCAACGATGTAAGGCCTTATATGGAAAAAACAACCAAAATAGGTGATGATCTCTGCCCCCAGCTAAGGGCCTCAGTTGAAAAGTGCGTGACAGAGCTCATCCATGAGCATGAAAAGAAGGATTACGCATATGCGCTGTCTCTAAACGCCAGGATATTCGACATCATTGTCCTGGTGTCAAGGCATCTGGCCGGTTCATCTCCGGACACAGGGAACACGAAGAGCAGGACCGTGGCCGGATTGATGCAGATCAACAAAGCGTTTGAATACATTGAGCGGAATTATCCCCTGCAAATCACACTAAAGGACGTATCGCAGGCGGCAGGTTTCAGTGAATATTATTTTTCAAGGCTTTTCAAGGAATATACGGGACAAAGCTTCCTGGGCTACCTTAACACTTACAGGGTAAAGCAGGCTGCAAAGCTGCTGAAATCCACGGAAAGGTCGATCCTGGAGATTTCCCTGGATTCCGGTTTCAACAGTCTTACTACATTCAACCGAATATTCAAGAAAATAAAGGGCTGTTCCCCATCCTATTACCGCAAGGCCGGTATGTGACCGGACCCGTCAGTTTCATTCACTGTGATATCCGCAGTTCTTTTTCATCTTTCGCAATATTTGCATTGAAATCCAGCCATTGTAATAATCTTGTTAAGTAAAATTTACTGTATTGTAACCAATTTCTTCGGTAAGTATGCGATACTATAAATAGCAGGTATTGTAACAGTCGGTTTGTATGCAATAATGAACCTTGCGCAGCAACAGCGCGAACCCGGCAATGGTCCGCATGCGGAATGGATCATTCACAGCAATAAATCAATACATACCTCGCAACGCTGTAAAATAGCTGTATTTGCTTCCTCCTCGGCTGCAGGCAATAAGGCAGATACAGTAAAGGGGAAGGCCTAAGGGCTTTCCCCTTTTTCTGCTCCTTTCGTGTATCTAAATCATGGACCCTTAAACTTAAGTCCAGGGTACTATTTCTTACTTCTTGTATCTTACCCCTTGTATCTCGCCTCTTATCTGGCATCTTGTTTTTGCTTTTGTTTTTACTTCTGTTATCTGTTCTCATTTGCTCTTTTCTTCTGTCTTTATTCTTTACTTTTATTTTACCCGTCCGCTATTCACTTTTTTACTTTTACCTGTCCGCTATCCATTTTTGATCTTTCCTGTTCACTATTCCGTATTCCCCGCACCTGCCGCTTTGCGCAGGATCCTTTTCTGCAGCAGTTCTGATGAAGCAAACATTATGAGGATGCACGCCAATAAAAAGTACGGAAACAGCCTTATGCCGATGACCAACGCAAGCTGTCCAAACAGGGGCGCTGCGGTGGTGCCTCCTATATATGCGACCGCCATCTCGAGCCCTACGATCGCCTGCGATAAATCCTTGCCGAACCTGTTCGGAGTTTCGTGGAGCATGGCCGGAAAAACGGGCGCAGTCCCCAGCCCTATAAGCACGATTCCGGCGACAGCGAAAGCCGGCGGCAGGGGCAAGATGATCAGCAGTGCTCCCGCCACACATGTTAACTGTCCCCATCTCATAAGATCCGGGCTTTTTACCTTCATCGATATAAATCCGGATATCAGCCTCCCGACTGTTATCCCTCCGTAAAAGCAGGAAGCGACTGTTGCCGCATCTGCGGCCGAAAACCCGTGATACACGGAAAGATAGCTGCTGCACCACAGCCCTGTGGTGACTTCAGTAGCGCTGAAGAATATAAAGCCCACCATAGCCAGCCTGGCATTTGGGAGCCTCAGCGCTTCCCGGTTGGTAATGTATCTTGTTTCTTCATTATTGTCCGCTGGACTGCTTTCACCGGTACCGTTCCGCCATAGCCCCAGTGAAGCGAAGAGTACCACAACAAGTACGGCCTGGATCGCGGCAATGGTGATATATCCGAATCGCCAGCCATTTTGTGTCGCAATATGATATGCCATTATCATCGGTCCAACAGTTGCGCCTATCCCCCAGAAACAGTGGAGCCAGTTCATATGGCTCGATTTGTAGTGCAGCGCTACGAAATTGTTCAGGCCTGCATCGATACTGCCGGCTCCAAGCCCCAGCGGGACAGCCATGAGGAACAGGAACCACACTGACGGCGCGAACGCAAATCCAAATAAAGCGACTGCAGTCATTGCGACGCTGACCGCTGTCACTTTCCCTGTTTTGAACCTGTTTATGATTTTGCTTGAGAACAGGCTTGATATGATAGTTCCCAGGCTGATCGTCATAGCAAGCCAGCCGGCTGTCGGCACTGGCGCACCAAGCTCTGCCCTCATCGCGGGCCAGGCACTCCCGAGAAGCGAATCCGGGAGGCCCAGGCTGATAAAAGCGAGATATATTATTATCAGTAAGATCTTCATTGTAAGTCCTTATTAAGTATTCCTGAAGTCATTCCCGGGTTTTTCCCGAGCTGCTCCGGAGCTTTTCACGAGTCATTCCTGGCTTTACTGAGATTTACTGAGATTTTCATGAGTATTACTGAACATTTCCTGAGCCTTTTCTTGTCATTCCTGGGCTTTTACGACGCTTCCCCGAATCATTCATGGGCTTTACTGAATACTCCCAGGTTCTTCGCCAGGCATTCGCAAGTCTTCTCAGGTCTTTCCCGGGTCAGGCAAGCTCTTCTGCCTTACTTAAGGCCGATCCTGTTGACACCGGTCCTTACGGCCGCTTCAGCTACTGCCTTTGCTACAGCTTTCCCGACTCTGGTATCGAAGGGCGCCGGTATGACATATTCGGGCGTCAGTTCATCCCCGGGAATCAGACCTGCTATAGCCTGCGCTGCAGCTATCTTCATTTCGTCATTGATATCCCTTGCCCTTACATCAAGCGCGCCTCTGAAGATGCCCGGGAATGCCAGGACGTTGTTGATCTGGTTCGGAAAATCAGAACGCCCGGTGCCGACCACTTTGGCTCCCGCCTCTATGGCTTCGTCCGGCAATATTTCAGGTGTCGGGTTAGCCATGGCAAATATGACCGGATCCTTTGCCATCGACCTCACCATATCCTTTGTCAGCACACCTGCCACGGACAAGCCGATAAATACGTCGGCACCGACGATGACATCCTTCAGTATTCCCTTTTTCTTTTCGAAGTTCGATATCTTCGCCATCTCGGCCTTCTCGGCGTTCAGGTTCTCCCTGCCCTCGTATATGGCCCCCTTGGTATCGCAGAGGATAACTTTTTTCAGGCCCATTGCCATGAGCAGCCTGGTAACGGCAATGCCTGCCGCTCCCGATCCGTTGATGACGACCTCGATGTCCCTGATGTCCTTCTTCACCAGCTTCAGCGCATTTATCATCGCGGCAAGCGTAACTACCGCGGTTCCGTGCTGGTCATCGTGGAAGATCGGGATGTCGCATTCAGCCTTGAGGCGCCTCTCTATTTCGAAACACCTGGGTGCGGATATGTCCTCCAGATTGATACCGCCGAAGCTGCCTGCAATCAGTTTGATCGTATTGACTATCTCATCGACGTCCTTTGAACGGATGCAAAGCGGGAATGCATCCACATCCGCAAATGCCTTGAACAATACGCACTTGCCTTCCATGACCGGCATCCCTGCCTCGGGCCCTATGTCACCCAAACCAAGTACAGCGGTGCCGTCAGTAACGACTGCGACAAGGTTCCACCTTCTCGTCAGGTCATATGACAGGTCCACGTCCTTCTGTATCGCAAGACAGGGCTCCGCCACGCCGGGCGTATAAGCCAGCGACAACTCCTGCTTGTTTTTTACAGGCACCGTACTTATTACTTCGATCTTACCCTTCCATTCTCCATGCAGCCTGAGCGATTCCTTCCTGTAATCCATCAATATCTACTCCCCCTGAGATAATATAATGCTTTGTTCATTTTATATACAAACCGGCGAATTTTGCGTATAACCAGTAAACCTGCGGTATGCCGGCTTAAGTCCACATTGGCTGAATTCCGATATAGACTGCTTGTTAAACAATAACAAGGATAGCAAAGTTTATATCCTTAATCAAGCAATTTTTAGCGAGCAGGGCAGCAAACAGCATCAATATCAACAGCATCAAAACGGCACTGCGGTATACAACGGGCCGTTGCTCGCTGCCGCCGGCGGCAAAACCGGAAGAACATCAGAGGCAGAATAATAACCGATGCCGCGCTGGAAAACCATGAGTCCGATCTATACCACGAGTCCGATCTATATCACGATTCCGGTCCATGTCATGACTCCAGTTCCTTCCTGTAAATGCGCCACTGCGGCAAAAACCGGTCCATGTAACCGTAGAACGTACTGTTATGGTATCGTTCAAGCAAATGCGCCAGTTCGTGCACCACTATATATTCAAGGCATTCCGGCGGTTTCTTCGCAAGCTCGAGGTTGATCCATATACGGCGGGCCTTCCTGTTGCAGGTCCCCCATTTGGTCTTCATTTTTTTGATGCCGAAACCATTGACACTGACGCCCATATCCTTCGCCCACCTGTCGATAATGCCGGGCAACTCCTGCCTGAGCCGGTATCTGTAAAACTCGTAAAGGACGGCACGGCGTTTTTCTTCATCCGTCCCGGGGCGCACATATAGCAAAAGCGCATCGCCATTAGTTTCCACATGCGGTTTAACGGCCTTTTCAATTACCTGGAGCCTGTACTGCTTTCCCCTGAAGAAATGCATTTCGCCGTCGATATATTTCAGAGGCGCGCGGCTATTCCTCTGCATGATCTTCGCCTGATGCTTTCTTATCCAATCGATTTTTAAACCTATAAAAGACCGGATCACATCCTCGCTGCAGCGCATGGGCACAGACACGCGGACACGCCCGTCCGGCGGATATACTCGGAGATTTATGTTTTTGATTTTTTTCCTCTCGACCTCTACGGTGATATCCTTCACACAGATCTCAAATTTGATGTTTTCCCTGCGGTTTTTGCTTTTCCGGCCGCCGTGACGATCCATCCACGTATCCTTTCTCATCTGTCTTTGCTGATAATTATATCACTTCCGGCATATTCGCGCTTTGGTCCGGAGAAAAATCCCTGTCTGAATCTCATGCCCCCGCGGCAATCAGGCAATACGGGATATATTTGCCTGCCTTTTTATTCTGTATGCATACCAATGAAACATTTTCATTTTCTTCGTCAAAAAATAACTGTAAAGAAGATTTTTTGATAAGTAAAGGAGGTCAACGGCTGTGAAAAAAATACTTTGCCTGCTGACAGTAATCTCGATTATAGCCGTTACCGCCGGTTGCTCCGCGGGAAACAACAAAAAAAGAGTAATCGAGGATCTGACAAACATAAAAGAGAATCCGTCAAACATAAAAGAGGATCTTGCAAACATAAACGAGGACCTGACCAAGGCAAACCGGCAATTTGAATTCGATATTTTCAGGCAACTCAGCAAAGAAGATGGATCCCGGAACGTTTTTATTCGCCGTTAAGTATGTCTGCTGCTCTGTCGATGGCGTACCAGGGCGCAGACGGGTCAACGAAGGATGCAATTGAAAAAACACTGGGATACAGCGGTATGGGTATGGACGAATTGAACGGATCGTACCGGCAGCTCCTGGAATACCTCAATAAGATCGACGGGAAGGTTGTACTCAATATCAGCAATTCCATATGGATAAATGATGAAAAGCCCGTCAATGAAGCATTCCTGGAAACGAACGAAGATATTTTCGGCGCCAGGGCAGCCCTCCTGGATTTTTCAGGCGATAACGCAGCAGATACCATAAATGAATGGGTCTCCCGGTCAACAAAAGGGAAAATTGACAAAATCATAGATCCCCCGATAGACCCGGATGTCGCAATGTACCTTATCAATGCAATATATTTCAAGGGGCAGTGGGCAAGAAAATTCGACGAAAGAGATACATACAATGCGGAATTCTATAATGCAGACGGAACAAAAAGCAATATCATGATGATGAGCAGGAAAACCAGCGCAAAATATGCCGAAGGTGATGATTTTAAGGCGGTCAGGATTCCGTACGACAGCGGGAAGACTGCCATGTATATGATCCTGCCGGAAGAAGACACGGACCTTGACGAGTTTATTGCAAACCTGGAGCCGGAATTCTGGGATACTCTGAAAAACAGTCTCAAAGCTGACGATGTGACCCTCCATATCCCGAGGTTCAAGCTTGAGTATGACATAAAGGATCTGTGCGAAAGCCTTTCGGAACTTGGGATGGGTGAAGCCTTCAGTGAAGCTGCTGATTTTTCAGGCATACGGGAAGGCATATTTATCAGCAGCGTACTTCACAAAGCCGTGATAGAAGTGAATGAAGGGGGATCTGAAGCAGCGGCCGTTACTGCAGTACAAACGGGACAAATGGGGGCGAAACCGGTAAGATTTGTTGCCGACAGGCCTTTTATATTCGCGATTGCTGAAGAAGGTTCAAATACTATCCTTTTCTTCGGAAAGGTCGTTAAACTGTAAAGTGAGATTCAGGCCACACGTGAAGCCGGTAAGAGTGTGAGCGGAAAAGGGCAGGTCGTGAGTGAAAACGGAAAGGGTGCTGGCAAGCCGGACAGGCGGCAAATACAGTCCGGTATACATGTCAAAAACAAAGCAATATGAAATAGTGAGATATATCAAGTTATCGTCTGACATATTTGGATATTTATCCGAAACGGGCCGGTATGACAAAATACCGGCCTGTATTATCTCCAGAGGCAGATGTATAATTAAATTCCGAACATATGTTCGGCATGATCAGAGGCAACCATCGGAGGTAACCACATGAGATTCAAAGTTACACTGGGCTGTGCCGCCTGCGGGTACAGCAATTCGGTCGAAGCTCACACCATGTTCGACTGTTCAGGCCTCATCTGCCCGAAATGTAAAAATGAGGACTGCCTTTCGATTACATCAGTTGCGGAAACAACTGCAGATGCTTTCAAAAAGCAAAACATCCTCAAACGCCTGGAAATGATCCAAAATCTATAGCACAGCAATATTGCCTATAGCACTACTACTACTGCGGCCGCCGCTGCATAAAGCACTGATACGTATTATATCAGGCTGCACAGATTCTTCCGCATATTTACCTGGCTGTGAAAGACTCCGTATATTTACCTGGCTGCGAAGGACTCTGCATATTCACCTGGCCGCGAAAGATTCCGCAAACGGGATGAAGAAGCCCTTGGGATGCCTGCACACGCTGCATATTTCAGGCGCTTCCTTCCCCACATGGATGTGCCCGCAGTTGGTGCAGATCCAGACTATCTCTTCCTTCTTTCTGAACAGGGTTCCGTTCTCCAGTTCATCCGCGATCCTTCCGAACCGTTCGGCATGGACCCTTTCGACATTGGCTATTTCCTCGAATATCCGGGCTATATTTGCAAATCCTTCCTCTTTTGCGATCAGGCCGAAATTCCTGTACACATCCTCCCACTCTTCATTCTCATTGTGCTGCGCCGCTCTCAGCAGCTTCAGCGTGCTGTCGTGAAGATCCACCGGATAGGTGCCATCTATGGCGATAGTGTCTCCCGTCGCATCCTTAAGAAGCTCATAGAATACCTTGGCATGCGCCCTCTCCTGTTCCGCCGTATAGTTGAAGATCGCCTCGACGTTCTGCAGGCCTTCCTTCCTTGCATATGAAGCGGCAATATTATACCTGTTCCTCGCCTGGCTTTCGCCTGCGAATGCTCTCATCAGATTGACGTAAGTCCTGCTTTCCCTGAATTCCATCTGTGACTCTCCTTCTTTTGCTCAATATGGTCTGCACTTTTACCATATTATCTGTATAAAGCATGAAATTATTCCGCCCGGAGAACTAACCAAATACAGGGTTCACAGCCCCAGGCGGAAAGGTCTGTGCAAATAAGGACAAAAAAATTCGTGCAGAAAAGCTGTGTGGATTTCACGTTACATTTGCCGCCCTGTATAGTATAATATCCTCTAAGGCTGCACATATCCGTATCTCCTAAAGCTGCACATGTCCGCCAACGGTACAGTACAGCCGAATTTGAATGATGTGAGGTTTATATGGACAACTCGGCGACTGTTTTCAACCAGGTGCTCATACTTTTTCTGATAATGTTCGTCGGCTTTATCGCCAAAAAGGCCGATATAATAAATAATACCGTCAGCAAAAAGCTGTCGGAACTGCTGCTGAAGATCACAAATCCGCTTCTGGTGCTCTCTTCGTTCCAGGTGGATTTTTCACGCGATATCCTGAACAATATCATCATCGTATTCCTGTTTGCCGTAATAGTAAATACAGTGTCAATACTTCTGGGCCAACTGCTTTTTGTAAAGCATGAGGCCGAAAGAAAAAAGATAATGAAGTTTTCAGCCGTATACTCCAATTGCGGCTTTATGGGCTTCCCCGTGCTTGAAAGCCTTTTCGGGAAAACCGGCATCCTTTATGGATCCATATTTGTCGCCGTATTCAACATTTTTCTGTGGACCAACGGAGTGGCGATATTCAGCAGCAAGGGAAAGCTTGATAAAGCGTCCCTGAAAAAGATCGCCCTGAATCCCGGGATAATCACGGTGTTGATAGGTATCATCCTGTTTGCCTTTTCCGTCAGGCTGCCGGGACCAGTCGCCAAAGCAGTCGATCTC
>JAAZKL010000094.1 GCA_012799845.1 Clostridiaceae bacterium | reverse complement strand
TAACCAGTCCGCCGTCAATATCAATTACCTGCGCAGTCACATACGATGCTTCATCCGATGCGAGAAACGCTACGACATTCGCCACGTCTTCAGGTGTCCCGAACCTTCCGAGTGGGATGTTCTCCAGGTATTTCTGCCTTACCTCTTCCGGCAGCGCGTCGGTCATCTGGCTCTGTATCAGTCCCGGTGTCACTGCATTGCAGGTGATCCCTTTCGGAGCAAATTCCTTGGCCGTAGATTTCGTCAAACCTATCAAACCTGCCTTGGATGCGGAATAGTTGGCCTGTCCCCTATTGCCGTATCTTCCCGCAACCGAGGCGATATTGACTATGCGGCCGTATTTTTGCCTGATCATTTGCTTTACTGCAAATTTCGTGCACAGGAATGCTCCCTTGAGATTGATATCCAGTACCAGATCCCAATCCTCTTCCGACATCATTGCCATCGGCTTGTCTCTGGTCACTCCTGCATTGTTCACAAGGATATCCAGACTCCCAAAACTCTCCACTGCTGTACTGATCATTGTCTTGACATCATCCTGGTTCCTCACATCACCCCTTGTCACTGCTGTATTATACCCTGCTTTTCTGAGTTCTTCCGCAGTCGCGTCGAGTTCCGCCGACGACGGGATGTCGTTTAGCACTATGTTCGCGCCCAGAGAAGCAAGCTTTATTGCTATCGCCTTGCCCAAACCCCTTGCGGAGCCTGTTATCAAGGCGGTTTTTCCGTCAAGCTCCATTCGATCTTCCTCCTCGTTTTTTTCCTGGCCTATTTCTTTATTTCTTCCAGAGTCTTCTCCATGGATGTCAAATCCTCAACATTGAAACTCCTTGCATTGCTGTCGATCTTTTTCATAAACCCGCTGAGCACTTTCCCGGGACCTATTTCTATGAAAGTATCGGCGCCCATTTCAAGCATCAGCCTGACCGAATCCTCCCACATCACCGGGCTGCACACCTGTTTTGCGAGAAGATCCCTGATTTCCGAAGGAGATCCGACGATCTCTCCGGTCACATTCGCGACCAGCGGGGTACTGAATCCATTGAATTCGATGCTTTCAAGTTCGGCATAGAGTTTATCCCTTGCCGGAGCCAGCATACCGCAGTGGAAAGGTGCGCTCACCGCCAGCGGTATTGCTCTTTTTGCCCCTTTTTCCCTGCAAAGCTCCATTGCTTTCTCAACTGCCTTTACTTCTCCTGCTATGGATATCTGGCCAGGACAGTTGAAGTTCGCCGGCTCCACCGTACCATACTGTGAAGCCTCCCTGCAGCAGTCCAGTACATCTTCCCTGGAGAGGCCGATAATGGCCGCCATCGTTCCGACGCCCAGAGGCACTGCCTCCTGCATGTACTTTCCTCTTTTCCTTACAAGAGATACGGCTGTTTTGAAGTCCATCGTTCCTGACGCCACATGCGCGGAGTATTCTCCCAGGCTCAGGCCTGCCGTGAAATCAGGCTTTACCCCTGCTTCGAGAATGGGCATGAGACACGCCACACTGGCAGTTACGATAGCCGGCTGCGTGTTTTCTGTTATTCTGAGCGTATCCTCATCGCCTTCGAAAATCATCTTTCTCATATCGATGCCAAGCGCTTCGCCTGCCTGGTCGAATATATCTGAAGCAGATCTGAATTCCGAGGCTATTTCCCTGCCCATCCCGATATACTGTGCTCCCTGTCCGGGAAAGATAAACGCGATTTTACCCATACTGTCCTCCGGAACTGTTCCAATTTCAGCGGCTATTTGCTCCACCTCAAAAGTGCAGACCCCCATGTGAGGCCGCCGCCGAAGCCTACGAGCACAAGGTTGTCTCCCCTGCAGAGACATTCGCTCCGGTATGCGTCATCCATCGCCACCGGTATCGATGCCGAGGAAATGTTGCCGTATTTCCGGATGGTGGTGTAGACTTTCTCCAGGGCTACTCCGAGCCTTTTCACGGCGCTTTCGATGATCCTGCTGTTTGCCTGGTGGGGTATGATGTATTTTATATCATCCAATGTGATGCTTGCCTTTTCCATGAGTTTCTCGGTCGCATAAGGCATTATTTTTACAGCGAATTTGAACACCTCATGCCCGTCCTGATAAAGTGCGATCTTGTTTTCGTAATCCTTCCTTTTCTCCAGTTCCTCCTTGGGCATATAGAGGCACGGGATCGTTATGAAGTCGCCGTTCGTACCGTGAGCCCCCAGGTATGTGGAAAGGATGCCATAGCCTTCGTCCACTTTTCCCAGGACCACGGCGCCTGCACCGTCGCCGAAAAGGACGCAGTTCCTTCTGTCCTTCCAGTCGACAGCCTTTGTCATGCCTTCACTGCTTACCAGGAGAACATGCTTATAATACCCGGTCTCTATGAACTGCTTTGCAACAGTGATCCCATAAATGAAGCCCGAGCATGCAGCCATCAT
>JAAZKL010000093.1 GCA_012799845.1 Clostridiaceae bacterium | reverse complement strand
CCCTACCTGGTGGCTGTAATCCACCCATCCGGCGTCAACGACAGCACGCGATGCTCCTACTGCGCCGCCGAGTATGTTCGCCAGTTCTTCCACCAGCGCGAAATTTTTCGGATCGCCCAGTCCCCTGCCGCCCGATACGATAATATCAGCTTCGGCAAGGCTCACCTTTTCGCATAATGTCGATACTGTCTCGATTACTTTGATCCTGACATCTCCGGGTATATCAATGTCCGGCCTGATGACCTCCCCGACGCGTGACAGGTCAGGCTCCGGTGCCTTCATCACCTTCGGCCTTACCGTTGACATCTGGGGCCTGTGATCCGGGCAAATTATAGTCGCCATCAGGTTCCCGCCAAATGCCGGACGCGTCTGGAGCAGCAACCACCTTTCAGGGTCGATCTCCAGCTTCGTGCAGTCGGCGGTCAGACCCGTGTTCAGCCGCGACGCGACTCTCGGACCCAGCGAGCGGCCATACGTCGTTGCTCCCATGAGTACTATCTCCGGTTTGTACCTGTTGACAAGCTGCGTGAATATATCAGCATAGGATTCATCGTTGAACTTCTCCAGGGACGGATGGTCGACCACATATACATTGTCGGCGCCGTAAGATATGAGCTTCCGGGCCGCCGCTTCCATCCCGCTGCCAAGCAGCACTGCCGAAAGTTTCTCGCCAAGCTGGTCCGCCAGTTTCTTTCCTTCTCCGAGCAGTTCCAGCACTACATTGGCGACCACTCCTTCCTTCTGTTCCGCAAAGACCCATACGCCTTTATATGCAGAAATATCAGCAGCCGCAACAGCCTCGTCCTTTATAAATTCGATCGCATCGAATTTACAGGAGGAAACGCAGGCTCCGCACAGCGTGCAGTTTTCCTGTATCACAGCTTTTTTATCGATTATACGGATGGCATTGAAAGGGCACGCTTTCACGCATATCCCGCATCCGTAGCACTTTTCAGTTATGATTCTTATACTGGCCATCAAATAACCCCCATGTACATTCTCAGAATCGGCCGGTCCTCGGCAGAAACCGACCGGATCCGGTATAAAGCGATATATCAGGCGCCTTCCTGCCAGGTATTCAGCAACTTCCTACGGGAAACTGCATCGAAAGCAGTTTGTCCGCCAGCTTCATTGCCTGCTCTTCGGCATTTCCCTCTATCATTTCGCTTTTGACTTCGTGGACAGGCACGAAAGTTTTGACCACCTGCGTCGGAGAACCTTTCAGCCCGCAAAGGTTTTTGTCGGCACCGACGTCGTCCGCCGTCCAGACTGAAACCACAGCCTTTTTGGCTCTCATCATGTTCTTGAGCGACGGCAGCCTGGGCTCGTTTATTTCCTTTACAACGGTGATGACAGCCGGAAGGGGCATTTCTATGACTTCGTAGCCGTCGTCCGTCATCCTCTGGCACCTTATGTACTTCTCGTTTATCTCTTCTATTTTCCTGACATAGGTGGTATGGGGCCAGCCGAGCTTTTCAGCCAGGCTCGGTCCGACCTGGGCAGTATCGCCGTCAGTTGCCTGCTTTCCGCAGATAACCAGGTCCACGCTTTCCATCTTCCTTATGCCCATCGACAGCGCATAGGAAGTCGCCAGCGTATCGGCGCCTGCGAAAGCCCTGTCACTCAGCAGCACGGCATCGTCCGCGCCAAGCCCGATGGTGGTTTTGAGCAGTTCCGCCACTGACGGGATCCCCATGCTCAGTACGGTCACTTTTCCGCCCAGCCGCTCCTTTATCCTCAGGCCTTCCTCCACCGCATGCATGTCGAACGGGTTGATTATCGCCTCGACGCCCTCGCGGATGATGGTATTGGTCTCCTTATTCATTTTAACTTCCGTCGTACCCGGAACCTGCTTTACACATACGACTATGTTCATTGGTCAATACACTCCCGATGCTTGATTTGTCATGATGCCCGATTTGTCCGGATGCCCGCGTATCCTGGCCCCCGGTTCTGCATTCCGGCACCGATGCGGTTATTTTTTCGACAATCCCTTGATCAGTTCCAATGCGATGACATTCCTCTGGATCTGGTTCGTGCCCTCGTAAATCTGGGTGATCTTGGCGTCACGCATCCTCTTCTCCACGGGATATTCCTTCATATAGCCGTAGCCGCCGAGGATCTGGACGGCATCCGTCGTTACCTTCATTGCCGTGTCCGATGCAAACACTTTGCAAATGGCGGATTCCTTCGAGAAATCCTTCGCACCGCTGTCGATATAGCGGCATGTCTGATATACGAGCGCTCTTGCAGCTTCAAGCTGGATGGCCATATCCGCCAGCATGTGCTGGATGGCCTGGAACGATGATATGGGCTGGCCGAACTGTACTCTCTGCCTTGAGTATTTAAGCGCTTCATCGAATGCACCCTGGGCAATTCCGAGGGCCTGCGCTGCTACACCAGGCCTGGTCCTGTCAAGGGTCTTCATCGCTACGATAAAGCCCATCCCTTCCCTGGCAAGCAGGTTTTCCTTCGGTATCCTGCAGTTTTCGAATATAAGCTCGCTGGTGCAGGAAGCCCTGATACCCATCTTGTTTTCCTTTTTCCCGAAAGAGAACCCCGGAGTGCCCTTCTCGACGATGAATGCCGAGAATCCCCTGGCGCCCCTGTTCCTGTCGGTACAGGCTATGATGGTGAACACATCGGCTTCTTCGCCGTTTGTGATCCACTGCTTCGTTCCGTTGAGCACATACTCATCCCCGTCAAGCACAGCCGTTGTCCGTATGCCTGCCGCGTCGCTGCCGGCGTCGGCCTCGGTCAGCCCGAAAGCCGCCAGCTTCCTGCCTGCTGCTATATCAGGGAGGTATGTCCGCTTCTGTACTTCGTTTCCGAAAAGCATTATCGGGTATGTACCAAGCCCGGTTCCCGCAAATGCCAGTGCAATACCGCCGCAGGCCCTGCTCAGTTCCTCCACAACAAGCGACATTTCAAAGACGCCGCCGCCCAACCCGCCGTACTCTTCGGGTATATAAACTCCGCACAGATCAGAATCCGCAAGGACCTTGACTATATCATGAGGAAACTTGCCTTCCTCGTCATACTGGATGGCAACCGGCGCGATCTTCTCATCAGCCATCCTGGCAGCCAGTTCCTTGATCATCTGTTGTTCTTCGGTCAGGAAATAATCCATAAAACACACTCCTTTTCCGCGGGGCTGATACGGCCGTTTTGGGATCCGCTCCGGCAAACAGCCCGACTCTGGTATTATTTTAGCAATTGATATTATTATCTGGTAATAAAAGCAGATACTTAGAGTATAATACAAATTCCCATGCTGTGCAATAGCAGTCAGGATCGAAAAATTTCATGCCCCTGTCACCCATGGTAAACAGACCACGGAGCCATGCCTGGTGTTACCGGTTAAGTAAAGGTAATTTTCAGGTATTTCACCGATATATAGCTTTTTTGTCGCCTTTATACCTTCTGCCTAAGAATCCGGGAGAAACAACAAGCCGTTTGAAAGTAAAAAGCCAATCAGCAGGCCTGGGCCCACCGACTGGAAAATAAAATCCCGCCCTGTTTGGAGAGCGGGATCCTGAATCGATTTTATAGGTGCTGTTCCGTTATAAAAGTGCTATTCTGCAATATTGCCTCCGCAGGCTGCGCAGAACTTAGCGCCTCTCTTTTGCTGCGTTCCGCAATGCGGGCAGAACATAACATCGGAGCCTCCGACCGGAGTTGCTGATGCCGAAGGGGCCGCAGACGTCGGGCCGGTT